>JAZQUN010000042.1:0-5322 GCA_045631385.1 Clostridia bacterium | reverse complement strand
CCACGAGATCCCAGACGAATTGCCAGACTGTGTTTGTGTAAATCCAAAGTTGGGTTACCCATTTCCATATTTGAGTGGCTCAGGTGTTGCATTTAAGCTGGTAGAAGCGTTAGTTGGTAGTCAAAATGCCGCTAAGTACGCTGATATGGCTATCATTGGTACAATTGCCGATATGATGCCTATGCTGGATGAAAACAGAGCGTTGACTAACCTTGGATTAGCCAACTTTAATCACCGTGGATTGCGCAAATTGGCCGAACTATCCAACTGCAAGGAAATTTCTACAAAGGACGTTGCCTTGCGAATTTCTCCTAAAATAAATGCTGCTGGTCGTGTAGGCAATCCGTATGATGCGCTAACATTACTATTGCTTGATGAAAAAGTGCCTACAGGTGTGGCAGAAAAGTTGCTAGAAACTAATGAAATCCGTCGTAGTATTTTGGAAGATACTATTGTTGATGCGGAAAAAATGCTGGATTCGGTAGCAATTCAAAGTGATAGACTAGTGTTTATCGCTGGCGACGACTGGCAACACGGTATTTTGGGTATTGTTGCAAACCGTCTACGCGAAAAGTACAACTATCCTACACTTGTTATGTGTAAGGATGGGGATAACTACGTTGGCTCTGGGCGTGGTGTAGATGCTATCAATTTGCACAGTTTGTTTGTTCAATGTCAGGATTTGCTAGTTAAATTTGGTGGGCATAAATCCTCGGTTGGATTTAGTGTATCCCAAGAAAACTTGCCATTGCTTAAACAACGATTAATTGATTTTCTTAAAGATTACTCTCAAGAAGATTTTGCTTCAGGCGTTGTATATGACGTTGATATGGATGATGATATTGCTCTTGCTGATGCATATGAGTTTTGTCAGTCATTGCAACCAACATTGCCTAGTGATGTTGTTAGATTTAGAGCACAGGCTGTAGTGGAAAGAGCAAACGTGTTTGGTAAAGAAAAAAACCACGTTAGCATCACTTTGTCAAATGGGCTAGAACTAAAAGGCTTTTTTGACTTTGCAAAATACGCAAGTGCTTTGAAAACTGGTGCGGAAATTGACGTTGTGTTTACTTTGGATAAGGATTCCTACTCCGGAAGCATTTGTGGCATAATTGTTGATTTGACATTGCTTAATTCGTTGCACTTTGAAGAGCTGTACAAGTCGACGTTGTTAGATAACTATCTTGAAACAACTGTTGATAAAAAGGTTGTAAGTGTAAAGGAAGTTTGCAGGTTGTTAGAGCAAAACTCTACCCTTGCTGTGTTTGATACTTATCAACAATTTTGTGATTTTTCTAACAAATTTGATTTTACAGGTTACTCCTTAGACTTTTTTGCACAAAACAAAAGTGCATTTAAGTC
Source organism: Clostridia bacterium (assembly GCA_045631385.1). Lineage (GTDB taxonomy): Bacteria > Bacillota > Clostridia > Christensenellales > CAG-314 > RGIG5495. Next base: position 3,960 of record JAZQUN010000042.1, on the reverse strand, counting down.
AGTAATCATTGCGCCTACAAAGGACTTTGATTATTCGCAATACAACAACGTGCTTGTATTTGGTAATTACGTCAATTATCAAAGGGAATTCCCTGCAAGTTGTAAGTATGTGGAAGAAATGTCTAACTGCAACGTATTGCAGGATGTAAAACTGGATAGAAACGTTTGTGTATCGGTTTACATGGCGTTGAAAAACAAAAACAAGTTTGAATCGGTAGAAAACTGCTTTACCAAGTATTTGGTAGGTAAATGCACATACGCGCAATTTGTTGCATCAATTAAAGTATTTGAGGAGTTGCAACTAATTGAACTTCCTGATCAGTACAATTTGATTGTATATCCTAATAAAAAAGTAGAGTTGGGCAACTCTAAATTGTTCAATTTGTTATCTATATAATATAGTGGTAAATTTTTATGCAAGTAGAACGTGAAAGTGCAGAAGTTACATTAAGTAACTTTTTAGCAAAAGTTAAATATTACTATTCGGCAGACGAAAAGCGCATTTTGCAGGCCTACGAAGTGGCTAAAAAGGCTCACGAAGGTCAAAAGCGCGCTAGCGGTAGACCTTATATTACACACCCTACAACCGTAGCAGATATCCTAATTGATATGGGCATGGACGTAGAGACCATTTGTGCTGCTTTGCTTCATGACACGGTAGAAGATACCTACGTTACCGAACAAGACATCATTGATACGTTTGGTGAAGAAATTGCTTATTTGGTAAAAGGTGTTACTAAACTTGACAAAATCAAGTTCCACTCCAAAGAAGAAGAACAAGCGGAAAATATGCGTAAAATGTTTTTTGCAATGGCAAAAGATATTCGTATTATGGTTATCAAACTTGCTGACCGTCTTCACAACATGCGTTCGTTGCAATTTTTGTCCGAAACGAAGCAACAAATAATTGCAAAAGAGACTTTGGATATTTTTGCTCCAATTGCAGGTCGTCTAGGTATTTCGCAAATTAAATGCGAGCTAGAAGACTTGTGTTTGAAGTATCTTGACAAAGAATCTTATGATTTTCTTGCTAAAAACATCAAATTGAAGCAACAAGAAAGACATGCTTTGATGGATGAATTTATGTACGAAATCAAAAAGGAACTTTCTACTGTTTCTATCGCAAACTTTGAAATTTCTGGTCGTACAAAACACTTCTTTTCTATTTACAAAAAGATGAAGCGTCAAGGCAAAACCTTGGAGCAAATCTACGATATGACGGCTGTACGTATCATTGTAGAGTCCATAAAGGACTGCTATGCCGTTTTGGGTGCTATCCACGCACGTTGGAAGCCAATGCCTGGTCGTTTCAAGGACTACATTGCCGTTCCAAAGCCTAACATGTATCAATCCTTGCACACAACAGTTTTTGCTACAGATGGCGATCACAACTTGCCATTTGAAGTGCAAATCCGTACCTACGATATGCACAAGGTTGCTGAATACGGTATCGCAGCGCACTGGAAGTACAAAGAAGGCGTTTCTGGCAGTACAGCTATGGATGAAAAGCTTGGCTGGGTAAAGGAAGTACTTAACTACGAAAAGGATTTGAAGGGTAGTACGGAGTTTTTGGATTTGATCCGCAAGGATATTTCTAATACCAACGAAGTTTACATCTTTACACCAAACGGCGACGTTAAAAATTTGACTGCTGGTGCAACTGCACTTGACTTTGCATATGTAATTCACAGTCAAGTAGGTAATCGTTGCGTCGGTACGAAGGTTAACTCTAAAATTGTGCCTTTGGATACGGTTTTGAATACAGGTGACGTTGTTGAAGTAATGACCAACCCAAACTCCAAAGGTCCATCACGCGACTGGTTGAACATTGTAAAAACATCGTCAGCTAAGGCGAAAATTCGTCAATTCTTTAAAAACGAACTTAAAGAAGAAAACATCAAAAACGGTAAGTCTATGATCGAACGCGATGCAAAGCATCGTGGTATAAACCTTTCGGAATTGCTATCGCCTGAAGCTGTTCGTGCCGTTTGCGAACGCTATATGTTTAATGACGTTGATGAAATGTATGCTGCTGTTGGCTACGGAAGTATTTCTCTTAACCAAGTAATGGTTAAACTTATTGCGTCCAACAGACACGTTTCTGACGAATTGCGTTTGCAACAAATTGCTAAGCGTAAGAAAAAGGCTGGCTCTAAAGAAAGTACCGTTGTTATCAAGGGTATGGACGATTTGCTAGTTCGTTTCTCAAGATGTTGCTCACCTGTCCCAGGTGATAAGATTGTTGGTTACATTTCACGTGGTCGTGGTGTATGCGTTCACCGTGAAGACTGTCCTGCAGTTAGGGGAATGGAAAAAGAACGCTTGGTAAGTGCTGAGTGGGTAAATGTTGATGGAAACACAACTTTCCCTGTTACTATTCAGATTATTTCTGAAGATAAAGGTGATATTTTTGCTGATATTACCAAGTGTATTGTAAACGAAGGCCTAACTATGTCTGCAATCAACGCTAGAAAAGATCGCAAGGGTAATGCTATTGCGTTTGTAACGGTAGAAGTATCCAGTCACGAACAAGTATCACAGCTTATTACAAAGGTTAAGTCTATCCCTAACGTTGTTACGGTTTATCGTACAAACAATATTTAATATGAAAATTAAACAATTTATTTTGGGTGGTATCGAAACAAACACATATGTTGTTTATGACGAAGAAAAATGTCTCCTTATTGATCCTGCCTTTGACAAATACTCTATGGTGGAAAACTTTGTAGAGCAAAATAACCTTAAGCCTGTTGCTGTTGTGCTTACGCATGGCCACTTTGATCATTGTGGCGGAGCACAAAAGCTAGCGGAAAAGTACAACGTTGATATTTGGGCACATCCAAATGACTGGGCGTTGTGTAATAGTGCGGAGTTCAACTTGTGGCGTATGCAATGTCAAAATGCCTACCCAACACGACAATTGACACCTGATACTACAAATATTGCTGGCTTTGACGTTGTTGTTTTGCATACTCCTGGTCACACCGAAGGTAGTGTTTGTTTGATTTTTGATAACAAATACATGTTTGCTGGCGACACGTTGTTTTACCGCTCGGTTGGGCGTACTGATTTGGCGGACAGTAATCCGCAAAAAATGTTGCAGTCACTAGTGCTGCTTAAGGCTATCAAACAAGATTACATGGTTTATTGTGGACACGGTATTGGAACTGTGTTGAGCGATGAACAAAAAAATAATCCTTATCTAAAGCTTTTATGACACAAATTTCACTTTACACAAACTTTCAATATTTTACCGAAGTAGAAGACGTTGCTAAATTGTTTTTCAACGTCACTTCTGCCACGGAAGAAAATGCCGATTTGTCGCTTGTTGCTAGTACGATCGGCAATCTGTTTGTTGCAAGGTGTGCTTTTGATGGAAAAACTGTAGAAAAAGCCGTAGAATTGCCCGTTGGTGACAATTTGCAGGCTGTTAGACTAACTAAGCGTTATGCAAAAATCGCCACATACGAGTGTCTAAAGGCTGCTACTGGTAAAAGTATGCCATGGGGAAGTTTGACTGGTATTCGCCCTACTAAGCTTGCTTGTCAGTTGTCTAGTGAAGGTGTTGATTATATTGACCACTTTAGCCGAGTGTTTGATGTTAGCGACGAAAAAATTGAGTTGGTAAGTCAAATTTTAGATCAACAAAATCCTTTGCGTAAAATGGCTAACACTGGTGTTGATTTGTACGTTGGCATTCCTTTTTGTGTTAGCAGATGCACCTATTGCTCCTTTACTGGTGGCGAAATTGCAAAGCTATCCAAATATGTAGAGCCATTTGTTGATACTCTTTGTTACGAATTGAAGGAAACTATTGAATTTTTGCAACAAAATGGTGTTGCTATCAACAATGTGTACTTTGGTGGTGGAACACCAACGTCGCTAGAAGTGGTGCATCTGGAAAAGATACTTGCATGTATCAACTTTCAACCTAAAGAGTACTGCATTGAAGCAGGAAGA
>JAZQUN010000041.1:0-20037 GCA_045631385.1 Clostridia bacterium | reverse complement strand
CATCATATTTAATGTCAAACATATCAATATTATCAATTTCGATATGATTGTTTCTCGCAATATCTTTAATTGCCATTATTAGATTGTTTAATGTTACAATACGTTGTTGCCCGTCAGCTAATTTCACATAACCATCTTCTTTGTAAAAAATAAAGTCTAGTAGATATAGTTGAGCATTCGGATTATCGATAGCTTTTATGATATCTTCTTTTAGTTGAACTGTTTCCTTTTCCTTCCAAGCATAAAATCTTTGAAAAATTGGAATAGCAATTTTCTCCGTTTGCAAATTGTACAATTTTACATATTCAGATGCAATGGTGTTTTTTTCTATAAGCATATCAATCTCCAGTTAAATTTTTTTATATACAATTCTAGAGCCTTTTTTGTACTCATTAGCTTCTTTATAAGCAATGATGCCGTGTTGGTTAGCTAATCCATCGGTGTGAAAAGCATTGCTGCTAAATAAATTTCTGATTATTACACGATAACGTTCTTGTTTGTTTGATGGTAGTTTTTCCAAATAATAAGACGGAATCATGTTTGAGTTTTCAGTAATGATTGAGTAGTAGATTGGGATTATTATATCACTGTCGACAAAATCAGCATATTCAAGGATTTCTTTGCGTGCGATATCTCGTAAAATTACCCAAAAAGAATTATTGTCGGACTTCTTTGTCGAAGCATAGTGTAATCGATGCATTTCTCGTTTAAGTACATCACCTAGCATAGTCAACTCCTTTTCTTAAGTAAGAATAAGTATTCTTTTACATGCAAATCTCGATTTCTTAAGTTTCTTGAACCCCTAAAAACATTATATTTTTTGTCAAAAACCTTTAATGTTCCCAATGTTTTTAGCATAGAAGTCATCTCATCATAGGAGATATATCCTTCAGAGTTGTAAGAGATTAGCAAGTAACTTGCATTTATTTTTGAACATAGCGAATATAAAGATGTTAAAGCTAATGCTTTTTTATTATAGGCGGATTGATTCCAATCTGCTGGAATTCCGGATACCTTGGATATGTTTGTTGGTTCTTTATAATTATTAATCAAATTAAGCATGAAATAATTTGAACCATATGGGTGTTGGTTGTATGGTGGATCCAAATAGGCTAAGTCTACATGGGGAACACTCTCGCAAACAACATTTGAATCGCCTTGCAAAATGTGAACATTGCTATTGTATCGACTAAATACAGGCAGTTTTATTTGTATGTCTGCTAAAATACGATTTAACGCATATTTGCCATTTCCTCCATATTGACCAAGTTGCGTTTGGGTATTTTTGTAAAATCCTTTAAACATTCCTGCTGTATTATTTTTAGTTGATGCTTCATACAATAGTGGACCTAATAGCAAGCTTTTATAGGGCTCGGGTATTGCTTCCATATAAGTTCTTGCAGTATCGATATATTGTGCGTTTCTTGTGGTATAAAAAGCTCGTTCGCCTTGTTGGATATCGTTATCATTTGTTGGTGCGTATAATCTCGCAATAAATCCATCTGTAACTAGTGGTTTTGTTTTTAGTAGATGGGTTAATGCTTCGTACCATTCGAGCAATTCAGTCTGGTTGATATCTGATATGTTTGTCAAATAACATTGATTGAGTGTTTTGCAATAATCCTCCATATCATTAGTGTATAGATTGTTGGAATATTGTTTTAAATATCTAGATACAATTCCTGAGCCTGAAAATACATCAAAGGTGTCAAGCTTTTCTTTTTTTAAATCCTTTAATACAAGTTGTACAGCGTTGTCAATGAAAGATAAAAGTGTTCTCTTGTTTCCCAAATAGGTTATTATTTGTTCTGTTAAAAATTCTTTGTTCTCTGCCATTAGTGTTTTCCTATTTTTGCAAGCCTGAGTAGCATTAAAGTTGATGTTTAGTTAAAATAAGAGGGCTTTAGTCAAATTTTTACACAACTTAAATTTTATAATATTTGTAATTATAATAAGTCTTATAAGACTTGTCAAGTACTTTAAGACTTGGCTAGTGTATAATTTGGGTATGAAATTCAAAGATAGATTGAAAGAATTGCGAATGAGTAAAAATTTAAGTCAAATGCAATTAGCTCTAAAATTGAATATAAGCCAGTCAGCTATTGCGAAGTGGGAGCTTGGAAAGACGGAGCCAACGGCAAGCGCCATAATTTTGCTTGCTCAGTTTTTTGACGAGTCAGCTGATTATATCTTGGGTTTAGTTGATTAATTTTTTACAAAACAAAAAAGGAACGATTTTTCAATCGTTCCTTTTTATTTGGTACACTCGGCGGGAGTTGAACCCACATCGATGCCGTCGGAGGGCATTGTTCTATCCATTAGACTACGAGTGTGTATTTGGTTGTGTGGTCTATTATATCACAAAAAAGTGTTTTGTACAACCATTGCACAAAAAATGGTGTAATTTGCCTATCACAAGAGCAAAAAAGGTGCGACGTTTTGTTTTAGGTAAATTTTGTAAAATTTTGCAAAAAATTTACTGTCTAACGTTTGCCAAACTACGTTTGTAGGAGTATAATTGTATACGTTTTTACAAAGGAGGGGGACAAACTATTTGCCCTATAAATTATGAAAACTTTTCAACCAAAACTATTTTCAACGTTTTCTAAATACAGTAAAGGTAAGCTTGTCAACGACCTTGTTTCCGGCGTAATCGTTGCCATCATTGCGTTGCCACTTTCCATCGCTCTAGCTATCGCATCAGGCGTATCACCAGAGCAAGGTTTGTATACAGCCATCATTGCCGGCTTTGCGATTTCGTTTTTTGGCGGAAGCAACGTCAACATCAGTGGACCAACAGCCGCATTTGCAACCATCGTTGCAGGCGTAGTTGCGACTCACGGTGTAAGCGGACTTGTCGTTGCAACTATTATGGCTGGTATCATCCTTGTGTTGATGGGCGTGTTGCGTCTTGGCGTGCTTATCAAGTACATCCCAATGACAATCACTACAGGCTTTACGTCTGGTATTGCATTGACCATCGTTATCGGTCAAATCAAAGATTTTCTTGGTCTATCCTTTGCACCAGGCACAAACGCTATCGAAACGGTAGAAAAGCTAGAAGCCATTGCGCACTCTATCGGCACTTTCAACTGGCAAGCGTGCTTGGTTGGTGTAGTTGGTATGGCAATACTAATTTTGTGGCCAATGCTTGGCAAATGCAAAAAGCTAGGCAAACTTGCCAACGTGCTAGGCAAAATCCCTGCATCTATCATTGCGGTAGTAGTGGGTGTATTGCTGGTTCAGTTTACCCCACTTAAAGGCAACGTCGACACTATTGGTACGTCGTATTCCGATTTGTCTTCAAACTTCCCAACACCAAGTTTACCAAATATAACTTGGGAAATGATAGTGGCTGTTGCTCCAAGTGCATTTACAATTGCTATTTTGGCTGCAATCGAATCGCTACTATCTTGCGTAGTATCCGACGGTATGGTGGGTGACAAGCACAACAGCAACACCGAGTTGATTGCTCAAGGTATCGGTAACGTATGCTCTGGTTTGTTTGGTGGTATCCCAGCAACAGGAGCTATCGCGCGTACAGCTGCCAACGTCAAAAACGGTGGACGTACCCCAGTTGCCGGCATGGTGCACGCAGTAGTGCTAGCTTTGTTCTTGGTGGTTTTGATGCCAGTAGCCAAGCTTATCCCAATGCCAATTATTGCTGCTATTTTGTTTATGGTTGCATACAACATGAGCGAGTGGCGTCACTTTGTACGCATTTGCAAGTTCTCTCCAAAGAGCGACGTAATCGTACTTGTTGCAACCTTTGTACTAACAGTTGCATTTGACCTTGTTGTAGCCATCGCAGTAGGACTTGTTCTTGCCGCATTGCTATTTATGAAACGCATGGCAGATGTAACCAAGGTTCGCCGTTGGGAAAACTACACGGTAAACGCCAAGGGTCACAACAAAGAAATCCCAAATGGCGTAGTAGTTTACGAAATCAATGGACCAATGTTCTTTGCCGATGCCGACAAGTTTTTGGAGTTTACCTTGTTTGACGACACACAAGTGGTAATTGTTCGTATGAGCAAAGTGCCATCCATTGACGCAACAGCTATGAAAAACTTCGAAATTTTGTACAACGCTTGCCGTGCTAAAGACGTAACGATGGTACTATCCCACGTAAACGAGCAACCAATGCAAGTAATCAAGCGCTCGGGTATGCTTGCAAAAATTGGAGAAGAAAATCTTCGTCCAGATATCGACGATGCGCTATTGTACGCAAAATCTTTGTGTAAATAACAATTACGCCCTGCATCTTGCAGGGCTTTTTTTTACAAATTGGCAGTATAATATTGCCTTTTGCCGCAGTTGTGATATAATTAGTACATAGGAGTGTGGTTTTTTATGATTACAGCATTGAAACAAACAAAAGTAAAAGTTGGTTACCAACTAATTTACGCACTAATCGCAGTAGTGGCTGCAGTAGCATTGCCACAAGTCGTTCACGTTGCTGGCGCTCACGCTGGTCTTGGATCAAAGCTAGGCGAAGCATTGTTGCCTATGCACTTGCCCGTGATTTTCATCGGCTTGCTTGCTGGTCCATATGCTGGTGCTGTAGCGGGTTTGTTGAGCCCACTTGTAAGCTACTGGCTAACAGGCATGCCTGCTCCAATTGTTTTGCCATTTATCATTTGCGAAACAACAGCCTACGGTCTTGCTGCTGGCTTGCTTAAAAATATTAAGCTAAACAACTTTGTAAAGGTTGTATCTATCCAAGTTGCAGGCAGAGTTATTCGTGCCATTGCAACTCTTGTTGGCGTGTACGCATTTGGTAGCAAAATTGCCGTTACAAGCATCTACACAAGCATTGTTGTGGGTATCATTGGTATCATTATTCAATGGGCTGTATTGCCAGCAACCATTTTTGCCACAAACAAAAAGCTAGGAAGATAATCTTCATGAAGACACGCCTTCAACTTGCTCAAGAAAATTTGCACAAAGGCAACTACACCCTATACGCCTTTTGCGATGGCTGGGAGCACCATAGTACCCTTCGTGGCGTTGCGCCCTTGCTAGATTTGCTCGATAGTGGCCTCACCCTTGATGGCTGTGCCGTTGCCGACAAAGTAGTGGGCAAAGCGGGAGCATTTTTGCACTTGTTGGTTGGCACCGAGCAACTATATGCCGACGTAATCAGTCAGCCCGCCTTGGATTTGTTGCAAGCCAACGGCGTATACGTTCATTGCGACCAAGTAGTGCCACGCATATCCAACCGCACCAACACCGGACTGTGCCCTATGGAAACAGCCGTAATTAATGCAACCACCCCCACCCAAGCCTTGCAAATGATAAAGCAAAAGCTAGATCAACTACAACAAAACTAACCAACGCCCACCGCCTAAAACAAGGTAGTGGGTGTTTTTTTATCAAAAAAAAGCCTTTCCGTGTTGGAAAGGCTTTTTTGTATGCAGTTTATTTGTGTTATAGCTTAATTGCAATGGCAAGCATCAAAAATCCGATGGATAGTGCCATTAGTATTAGTTGGAACAAAATAGTGCGTTTTACCCATTTAGCAAAGCTTACGTCGGCAAGTCCAAGACCGATAAGCAACGTTCCGCAGGTTGGGAACAAAACGTTTGCGTAGCCGTCGGCAAATAGGTAACTCAAAATGATGGTGTTGACGGATAGTCCTGGGATAACTGCACCTGTAAGCATTGGGATGATAAGACCTGCCTTTGCAGATGCACTTGGAATAAAGAACTCCAAAATGAGTACGAATACGTAAAGCAAGATTACGCCAACATATGGAGAGCTTTCTAGAACCAAGGTGTAGAACTTGTAGAATATGTAGTCGATGATTTCGCCTTTTTTTGCGACGTAGGTAATTGCAAACGCTACCAAAATGATGATGATAGATGGTGCAACGTCCTTTAGACCGCTCAAAAACGCCTTAAACATTTTGCCGTAAGTGCCCAACAGCATCTTACCAATTACAACCGTACCAACTACAAAGCACACTGCCATGATAGCCATTGCCGAGTCACGCAAGGCTGGGATAGCCATTGCCACAATTACACCGCCAAGAGCAATACCAAATAGCAACGATACGTACAATGTGTTTTTGCGATCAAGCGTGCGTTGAGCATCGTCAACAAATGCAAACTTGGATAGGTCAACTTGCTTGTTGCTACGTCTTTCGTCGTTTTTAGCCATCCAAACTAAAAACAAGCTTGTTGCTACAAACATTACGATAAAGATAATTATGCGGTATCCAAGACCATCTACGATAGTCAAGTTTTCTGCACCTGGCGAGTTTTTAGCAACTTCTACAGCAGCACCGATGGTAAATGGGTTGGTCAAAGCAGTAGTGAAGCCTACGCCTGATGATATCAAAATAAAGCTGATGGCAGTAAAGTTGCTCCAGTTCATTGCTGTTGCAAACAAGAAGAAAATTGGATACAAAATCAAAAGTTGTTCTTGCAAGCCAAATACAGCAGATAGTATCATCAATACAAAGGTGATAACCCAAATGGCAAGGTATCTATGTTTGTACAAGCCTTCGATAAGCACACGAACAAGGCTAACAAGACCGCCACTCTTTTCTAGTACCATAAATGTTCCGCCCAAAATCAAAAGCAAAACAATGATAAGGATTTCGTTGCTGTTTACAGCGCCTGTTTGCGAAATTATTTCGCCTGTCTCTGCATCTGTTACCGAGCCACCCCAAATGATAGACTCAAACGGAGCAGTAAACCAACGCCAAACAGGAAGCTTGCCTTCGGCATCCGACTCTACAAACGATCCAGGAATTATTTGCCCAGCAAGTTCGTGATCGTCGGGGTACACTTGGTAACTGCCCGATGGTATGACGTAGGTCATGATGCCCACAAAAATAAGTACTGCAAGCAATAGTGCAACTACTGTCAAAAAGCTTTTTACGCCTATTTTAAGTTTTACGTCGTCGTGTTGTTGATTACTCATATGTTTTTCCTCTTCAAAAGTAAACAATTTTGTTCACGTTTTATTTTACACTAAAAAAACAGCCAAATCAAGTACTTTTGCAAAAAAACACAATAGCAAACAGTGTTCACAGCATTTTTTGGTAATTTTTGACTGTTTACAGAGTAAATCCGTCAAATTTTGTTGTGTTTAGGCTGGTCTGTGGTGTAAAAAAGGCGAAAGGCAAGCAAGCCTTTCGCCAAAGTTAGTCAAGCAAAAGTGTGATGTAATCTTCTCTTTCGTCACGGCCGGTGCCGTCTTCGTCGCATACGGAATATACGCAAACACATTGACCTACAAACAGCGGTCTTGGGTAGTTGTACCAGGCGTTGACGTGGATGCCAACCACAACTCCGTCGTCTACAATTAGTCCCAACAGTTCGTAGCATTTGTGCACGGGAATAGTAGAGCCAAACTGTCTTTGGCTGTCCAGCTCACCGTAAGAAAATTGCTGAAAAGAGGTTGTTTGTGCAACCGAGTAGCACTCCACTTGCTTTTCTAGTGGCAACTGGCGTAGACGATCTAGCGTTGCTTGGTCTAGCGAGTGATTCCAGCCTTCTTGTAGTGGTAGTAGTGGCAAATCTTTTTCGTTGATAGTAATGGTCATGGTGTTTTCTCCTTGATTACCTAACTATTATATATCGTGTGCGAGACAAAATCAATAGCAAAAGTCAAATATCGTCTACATTTTGCTGATTTTTGATATTGATTTCGCATTGCGTTTGTGATATAATCAAAATAGTTTGTAAATTGGGGGAGACACAAATGAAAAAATCCAACAACAAGTTTGCCTTGCTTTGGTATTCGCGCCCACGTGCCGCCATTGCTCTTATGCTGGTTATCATCAATTTGTTGGTGATAGCTCTGTTTACAGGTGTGCTTTGCCTAATGTCCGGCAATGCGTTTTTTGACGAATTAGCCTACATTTTCACCTTTACAATGAGTGCCGATGGCATCTACGACTTTATCAATTCGCAAGACGACTTGAAGTGCTTTGTAGTAAAGATTTTGCTTGCCGTAATCCAAATGGTAATATTCTCTGGTGCACTAATTGGTTTTACAACCGACGTGTTGCAATCGGCAATTGATAAGCGAATCAACAACGTAGGCAAGTTGTCGCTATCTAATCACTACGTATTTCTAAACTGGTCATCCATTGGCCCACACCTAATTTACGACCTATCCTTTTTGGAAGGCAAAAAGAACGTTGTCATCCTTGCCGAGCAAGATCGCGAAGAGGTAATCAACTCTATCCAAAACATCTTTGCCGAGCACAAAGTAAAGATGAAAAACATTCGTCTTTTTGTCAAAAACGGATCGCCTAAATCATCCAAACATTTGCTAGACGTATCCCTAGATAAAGCCAAAAACGTAGGCATTTTGCAATCCACAACGGAAGAAGGAATTGGCGAAATGAGTGGCAACGATTTGCAATCGCTAAAGACGTTGTTTACCATCATCAACGTTGCAAAAAATGCCAACATCGTAGTAGAAACCGAAAGCCACGATACAGTTGTAAAAATCGAAAATTTGCTCAACTCTATTGATAGAAATTTGACAAAGCGTGTGCTTGTATTTTCGCACAACGCCGTACTAGGAAACGTAATGGGCAAGGTGCTTGTAAACAAGCATTACGACGAAGTTTACCGCGAACTTCTTTCCTACGAAGGTTGCGAGTTTTACGGCATTGACACAATGGATATCGAAACTGCGTTGGAAACTTTCAACGACTGCATCCCAGTAATCAACTACGACGATGACGGCAACGAAACGCTAGACCAACTTTACATTTTGTCCGACAACGCTCAAACGCTTGGCAAACGTGCAAAGCCACAAAAAATGGTAGTGCCTATCAACTTCCGCGAAAACATTGCCAGCGAAAGCTTTACGGTGTTTATCGTAGCGGATAAAAACGGCGAACGAGTTGTTTTAGAACTAGAAAAAGTAAACAAAGAGTTTGGCCACAACATCAAGTTTGAAACCTTTGGCTACGATGCAGATATCAACAACTTGATAGAAAAAATCAAAGCAACCACTGGCAAAAAGAAGATCTTGCTACTATCTGCCGATGGCGATGCCGTAGACAGCGTTGATGCCGAAGTATTTTTGACGGCACTAAAACTAAAGTTAAACAACGTAATTGATGCCGACACAACCGTCTGTGCCGAAGTATCCAACCCAACCAACGTCAGCGCACTCAACAACTTTGGCGTAATGTCGGTAATTGTATCCAAGCAAATCATATCTTTGTTTATGGTGCAACTAATGACACACCCAATTTCTAAAAATTTCTACCGTGACTTGATGTCAACCAACAGTGATGAAAGCCGCGACTTTTTCGATTTGGAAGTGCTTTCTGCCAAGGAACTTATCCAGTTTGAAGATGCTACGTTGCACTTCAGTTGCAAATCCGAGTTTGTCCAATCTTTCTATCACGCATCGGGCAAATCACGTATGTGCTTGGGCGTAATCTATCAAGATGGTAGTGCGTTGTACATGTGTGACAAGATGGATGTCAAGGAAGATATCACCCTTTCGCCAGACGATCAACTAATACTTATCAAGTATTAACACAACCAAATTCAACAAACTAGGGACGCAAAAATGCTTGCGTCCCTTTTCTTTGTCAAAACGGAGAAATAGCTAAAAATGTCGAAAAATGTCTAATTTGTGTAAAGGTTGTGTAAAGTTTTGCAAAAGTGAAAAAATATGGTAAATATTTTCGTTTATTTAGGGCAAAAAGGTTTACAAACATTGTAAAAGAGAGTATAGTTTTATGTGTTATATTATTTATAATATGTAGTAATGGCAGGAGTGCAAATAAATAAATGGGAACAAAACCAAGAAACGTTTTTGAAAAAATATTGAACGGGTTTGCGTGGGTAGCATTCTTCGTTGCAATCATAGTTTCGGCAGTAACGGTATTTTCCACCTTCAGTGACGAGAAAAACGGTAAGGAAATTTTTGGCGTCAAGTTTTTGATTGTAGCCAGCGACTCCATGAGCAAATCTGAAATCAGTCAAGACGAGCCAATTTTCTTCAATGCTGGTGACATCGTCATCATCAAGACGGGCGCAGATACAACCAAGTTGCAAGAAGGACAAGTAATTTCGTTCTACTCTTACAACCAAGATAGTTTTGGCGAAACTTTGACTCACAAAATTACTGGTGTTCAATATACGCCAAACGGCAGACTTATCGGTTACACAACTTGTGGTATCAATAAGGGCGAAACCGACCAAGCAATTGTATCACCAGATAGCATCATCGGTGTGTACACAGGCAAGGTTCAGTACCTAGGCTACGTGTTCTCATTCCTAAAGACACCACGCGGCTTTGCCATGAGCGTAATTACACCAACAATTTTGCTAATCATCTACTTCAGCGTAGCAGTAGGACGCATCTTGGGTAGACGCGAGCAACACGCCTTTGCAACAAAGATGCTTGCAGTATCCGATCCAGCAGATACAACCCCAACGCCACAAGTAGCAGATGAAGACGTAACGTCTGCACCAGATACGACAGCAGAGCTAACAGCGGCCGAGCAACAAATCAAAGCTTTGCAAGAGCAAATTGCACAGTTGCAAGAGCAAAATGCAGAAATGAGCAAGCAACCAGCAGTTGCAAGCAACGTGGCAGCTCCAACAAAGCCAGCTGGCAAGCGTCTAAATGCTCAACAACTATTTGATGCAATCACTAATCAATTTGCAACTTACGACAAGGTAAAGGTTAAGTCCAACGACAAAGCAAATTCGTTCTACTACAAACACAAGCTTGTCGCACAATGCACACAAACAGAGCAAGGTCTTAAACTTCGCTTTGAAGCAGGAGCTGTTAAGTTGGGAGCTATCAGCACCGAAGCCGATGCAATCAACTTTGTAGACAATCTAATGGCGCAAAAGGGCGCAACAAAGTAGTCAAATACAAATTTATCATAAAACAATTTTTCAGGGAGAAACGGCAGTGAAAACAAACAACAAAAAGATGTTGATCTTAAGTATCATGTGCATCATCATTTGCGTAAGCTTGCTTTTGGGCACAACGTTTGCTTGGTTTACAGATTCAACGTCATCCGGTAACAACATTATCAGTTCTGGTTCACTTGATATTGAACTACAATACTACAAAGATGGTTCTTGGAAGGACATAAAGGGCAAATCCGACGTTTTGACAACGGAACTTTGGGAACCAGGTGTAACGGAAGTAGCATACCTACGTCTTGCAAACGTTGGCACACTTGCATTCAAGTACAACCTTGCAGTAAATATTCTTGCTGAAACAAAGGGTATCAACGCAGCAGGCGAAGTATTTGCATTGTCCGACTACATCTACTACGACGTAGCAACACTAGACGTTAGCGAACAAAACCCATTTGCTCCATTGACAAAGGAACAAGCAACAGATTTGCTAACACAAACAACCTTGATTAAGGATGGTTACTACAAAGATACATACATGCTATCTGGCGACGAAATGTACGTTGCATTGCTTCTACACATGCCATCAGCAGTTGGTAACGAAGCAAACTACAGAGGCGAAACAGCTCCAACAATCGAGCTTGGTATCAACGTGTTTGCAACACAACACATGTTTGAGTCCGACTCTTTCAACAACGAATACGACAAGTACACAGCAGCGTTCTCGGTAGAAGAAGCAGAAGAAATGTTTGCAACAAATGCGGACTTTACTCTTGTTAACTGCAGCGAAGAAGACGAAGTTCTTACAATTCCAGCAAGTTACACAGGTAGCCTAACTCTTATGAACGTTAAGCTTGCAGGTATCGTGTTTGAAGACAGCGCAACACAATGGTTGACAGAAACTGGCGAACAAAACTCTCTAGAAATCCGCAGCAACGTAGTAGTTGTTGCTAAAGACAACGCATCTGCTATCACAGGTAAAAACATCAACATCTACGGTGACGGTACACTTACAGCAGTAGCTAACGGCACACACGCATTTGGTATTGGTGGTATGACAACTCAAAGCATCAACATCAGCGACGTAACAATTGCTTACGTAGAAGGTGGCGAAGCTTACGGTGTTGGTAGCGATACTAAATACTACAAAGATGCTCCAGAAGGCGGCGCAGCAATCGGCTCTGCATTTGACGGTGCGGTAATTGCTCTTGACAACGTAACAATCAAGGCAGCTATCGGTGGCTCAAAGTGTGCAGCTATCGGTGCGTTTTTCCACACAGGTGTTCAAATTAACATCGCTAACTCTACAATCGAGTATGCCGAAGGTGGCGTAACAGCTGCAGCTATTGGTTCTAGCCGTGTAAGTAACGGTGCAAGCGAATCTGGTACAACTATCAGCATTACAAACAGCACAATCAAGGCAGTTGGCGGTGCTTACGGTGCAGGTATCGGCTCTGGTTACGATACACACTGCCAAGCAGCACAACCACTTTGCACAATCAACGTTGTTGATTCCACAATCACAGCAATCGGCGGCAGATACTCTGCAGGTGTTGGTACAGGTTACCACATGGCAGCATTGGCTGGCGAAATTGTTAACAGCACAGTTGACGCAACACCAGGCGAAGCTTTCTACAAGGATAGCTACACAACAGCCGAAGGCGTTGGCTTTGGCGTAGTAGACCCTGCTCGTGAAGGTACACAAACAGGTAGTTACATCATCTACAACGGTACAACTATCAACATCGGCAACGGTCTATAAGCCACAATTTGTCACATTACGACAAATGTTTGAGTATAATGTGTTTGCCAAGCAACTATAATAGTTGCGTGGGAGCACGTCACAAACTTTAAAAAACGTCAACTTGTTGACGAATGGATAAAACTAAACATAATTTAATTTTGGAGGAAAACAATGAAAAAATTTGGCTCAAAAGCTTTGGCTACAAGCTTGTTCGCAATCGTAGTATGCTTTGTAATGCTACTAGGCACAACGTATGCTTGGTTCACAGACTCTGTTATTTCTGGAAACAACATCATTGCCAGTGGTCAACTTAACGTAAACGCATACTGGATGAACGGCGACCTAGATCCTACAGCAAACAATTGGAACGAATTCGACGGCACAGCTATTTACGACAACGCATTGTGGGAACCAGGCTACGTAGAAGTTAAGCACTTCAAGGTTTCTAACGAAGGCGCACTAGCATTTAAATACAAACTAGTAATTGCACCAAACGGTACAGTAAGCGAACTAGCTGACGTTATCGACGTATATTACTTCAACGAAGCTACACAAATGGCTCGTGATACACTTTCCAATGCTACATATGTTGGTACTTTGGCAGAAGTTATTGCTAATCAATCCAACGGTGCAACAAACGGTGTATTGTTGCCAGTAGGCGCAACAGCTAAAAACGCTAACGAATTTACAGGCTTTGTTACTGGTACAATGGTATTCAAGATGAGAGAAACAGCTGGTAACGAATACCAAGGTTTGTCCATCGGTACATCCTTTGATATCCGCGTAATGGCTTCTCAATACACTTTCGAAGATGATAGCTTTGGCAGTGACTATGACAACAACGCAGAGTACTTCAACATTGTTAACAACGTTGCAGACCTAACTGAACTTCTTGATGCAGGCAAAAACGTAATGCTAGCTTGCGACTTGGAAGATGTTCCTGTAGCAACACCAGCTCCATATGGCAACAAACTTGGTCTTGTTCAAAACGGTGGTATCCTTGATGGTAACGGCTACGCAATCGATTTTGATATGCCAAGTGGTGACCACTATGGTATCATGACAAGTGGTGGTACAATCAAAAACCTAACTGTTGGTGGCGTTTTCCGTGGTATCGTTATCATGAGTCCAACTGAAGACGTTGTTATCGACAACTGTGTAGTTGGTGACGAACACGTTTGCTACTCTATCAACACAGCAGAAGGCAACGGTCAACACAACGTTATCGTTAAAAACACAACTATCTACGGTTGGAACAGCTACGGTAACACAATCAAATCCGTAACATTTGAAAACTGCAAATTCGAACAAGGCACATACTACACAAACGTATACGGCCGTTTGGTTAGACCATATGTAAACACAACATTTACTAACTGCGAATTTGTTAGCACATACTACGTAGATTTGAGCGCTCTTATTGCTGACAATACAGTTACATTTGACGGTTGCAAAGTAAACGGTATTGCTCTTACAGCATCTAACTGGGCTAGCATGGTAGTATCAGAAAGCGATTGTGGCGCAGGTCAAATTTCTATCGAAGGTAGAAACGGTTCTTACATGAGCTCTACAAACGTATTCGATTACGTAACATTTAAGTAATCTGTTTTTCACGAAAAAACAAAGGGACGAGATTTTTCTCGTCCCTTTTGTATTTGGTGAAAAGTAAAAGCTGATTTAATTTGTTTCGTATTTACAGGTTGTTTTTTTTAATACAAAAAATTATTAAAATATGACGGAAATTGTCATATATACTGTGTTATAATGTAGGTAAACAGTAAATAAAAGGAGAAATCTAGCTATGGAAGAAATCAAAAAGGCAATGCGCGAAGGCGAGTGGGTTGTTTGCTATAATTGTGGACACAAATTAGGAAAAATTGTAGGAGCAGAGTTGCCAACGGGAATTGAAATCAAATGCCACAGTTGTAAGCATATAAATCTTGTGGATAAACCACAAAAACGCAAAGAAATACTGCAAAATCGCTCCAATAAGTATACAACCTTAAATTAATAATCTATTTGGTTAAGTAGAATTGGTCTTGCAAACAACGCCGCTCCGGAATAGCGAGCCTTTGCTCGCGTCACGTCATTTCAATATCCTACTTTATGTACAAGACGTAGGCTGACCAAAAGGAGTAAACAAAAAAAAGGACAAGCTGATGCTTGTCCTTTTTGTTTCGACCACACGGGATAGCCGAAGCTGGTGCGAGAAGTGGGACTTGAACCCACACGGTCTCCCATACGCCCCTTAAACGCACGCGTCTGCCGATTCCGCCATTCTCGCAAATGCAAGTATAAATATATAGCTAATTTGCATTTTTGTCAATCAATTATGCTCAAAAAGTTGCATTTTGTTAAGCGTTTCAACGGCTATTACTCGATAAGCAACTCTTCAATTTTGCTGTACACCGATGGTGCTTTTTCCTGCCAGGTGCGTTCCAGATGCTTTGCAATGTTACGTGTCATTACGTTGAGCTTAACTTCCATAGATGTTTTTGTTGGCTCGTCAATACGCAAGTAGACGTTGTAACTGCCGTCGGCACATTTTTCGTAGCGTGCAACGTAGTCTTGACGACGACGGTACTCAATACGTTTGCGCTTGATTTCGTCGCTTATCAATTGGCGTACGCTACTTGGAATACGTGTGTAAAAGTGAGCTAGGCACACTCTACCTTCGGTTGTAAGGTCGTACAATGAATCATTGTGGTTTCCAAGTGGTGTTGTTTTGTAAACAAAGCCATCAGAAATTACAGCCGCAAGGGTTTCCTTGCAGTTTGTAAAGTCGATCCAGTTGTTTTTGTATGCACAAAGGTCCAAAATGGTGCTTTCGGTCATAGCAGTTTCCATTTTGTCAAATACAAACAACAATATCAACTTGTTTTGTGTGCTGTCTTGGGTGATTCCCGCTTGCATTTTTGCTCCTTTGTACTACCCTGTTTTTTTGGTGGAATACAAGTTTAGCAAAAAAAATCATTTGTGGCAAGTCATTTGACAGTTTTTTTATAAAATAACTTTTATTTGTTTGTTTTGTGTGCTATAATGTTTGTACAAAAGCAAAAAAGGAGTACCTGTTGTGAGTAATTCTAACGGATTAGCCCTGTTTACTAGTAGTATCAACCAACTTATCGAAAGCCCGCTTATCATGGTCAACAAACAAATAGCAAATTTGTTGCAAACGGTAACACGCGTTCCTGCATTGATGAAAACCTTGCAGGAAACAGTAAAAACCAGCAGTTACGCAACAGAGTTTTCGCGTGCAAAGGTTACGCTTACCCGTCCAGACGGCACTTTGGAGTGCAAACTGAAGCTTCCTACAGAGCAAACACGCTTATTCACCTTTGTCGTGTGTCTTTTGATGCAAGTAGATAGTGCCAAGCTCAACTTTATTGACTTTTTGAAGGAGTATTTCTACCAAGAAGATAGCAACGACAGTTACGCATTGTTTGTTGCTGAAGTTCTTAAACCATTTAAGCAAGCCGGCGAATCGTTGTTGTACACTCAAGATCCATACAGCCTTGATGCCGAAAACGTAGAGCGTGCCGAAAAGTATTTCTACGCAGAGCGTAGTTACATATCTACCGAAGCGTTGCGCCAAGCCTTGTCGCTAGTGCAAGACGTTCGCCAAGCCATTGATCAACTAGACTTTGCATGCGAAGAAGACCGCATTGATGCCGTTACTATCTGCAACGCCATGTCCAACGCATTGCATCTCAAAAACGCGCGCATACTTTCGTTTGTTTGGATAGGCTTCAAAAACACTTTTAGACACTACCAAACCGTTCAAATTTGCGTAGAGCAACTAGCAAAGCTTTTGCAAGAAAACGTGCAAAGTTGACAAAAAATTTTCAAAAGGGTATTGCAAATACCCTTTTTTTATTGTATAATTAA
This sequence comes from Clostridia bacterium, assembly GCA_045631385.1. GTDB lineage: Bacteria > Bacillota > Clostridia > Christensenellales > CAG-314 > RGIG5495. The sequence continues at coordinate 3,540 of JAZQUN010000041.1, read as the reverse complement.
GTCACAAATAAATATTAAATTAAATCCTGCCTTGTACGATAGTTTTACGTTTGCGTCAACCACATTTCGTAAAAGGGAATCGCGTCCGTTTGCGTATGTCAGGCCTCGACGGCTCCAGCAGAGTTAGAAAATGCATTTGCGTTTCAGTGGAAGACAAAAGTAAGCGGTAGATTTTACCCACCCTGTTAACCCAGGTTGAGTCTGAGTAATTCGCCGGCTATGGTGGGATTTTTTTTGTCCAAATGAAAAAACTTATCAACGTAAGATACCCACTAATAGCATTTTTGGTAGTTTCGGTAGCAGTGCTTTCGGCTGTTGCCTGTGTTTACCAACAAATTTTGTGGGCTATTCTTGCGTTTTTTATTTTGTCTGCGGTTGTAGTGTTGTGCTTTGTCAAGGGCAAAAGGGCTTTGGCGTTGGTAATTTTGGCAAGTTATTTGTTGGGACTTGCCCTATCAGGCGCAGAGTTGTTGCAAATCGAGCGTAGAAAAGTTTTTGTTGATTACAAAGTGGCAGTAAGCGGATACGTGTGCGATATTGCAGATGACAACAACGTTGTAAAGGTGGTGCTAGATGAGGTTACTATCACCTTGCAAGACGGATCAACGCAAAAGCTAGCGGGCAAAACAAGGCTGTACGTCTACGACGATGACACCATTGTCAAGCTTGGTACACACGTCAGCGTAATTGCAAAGGTCAACAACGTTTACGTATTTAGAGACAGCGTTCAGGCTTTAGATTACTGCAACGGCATTTACTACAAACTAAGCTCTGCAAGCGACGTGGTGTACGGCGAGTGTAATGCAACGCTGGACAAATCCTTTTTAAACTACGTCAAGGAGCGATTGCAACAAGTTGCTCCTACCAACTGGAGTGTGGCATACGCATTGCTTACTGGGGACCGTTCGCTCGTATCCAACCAGACGCTCGAAGGCTTTTCCGATGCCGGCGTAATGCACGTGTTTGCCGTAAGTGGTTTGCACGTAGGATTTGTAGTCGCCGTACTATCTTGGCTGTTGGGTAAACTCAAAGTGCGCCGTTGGGCAAGATTTTTCGCACTTATTATTCCACTAGGATTTTACGCCTTTGTATGCGGATTTCCGCCATCAGTAGTGCGTGCTGTGGTGATGACGGCGGTATCTTTGCTGCTACAAATATTTTGGCACAAAACCGATTTGCTCAACTCTGCATCCATAGCCGCAGTAATTTTGGTGCTTGCTAACCCGCTCAATCTATTCAATGCAGGCTTTTTGCTTTCGTTTGGAGCGGTCTTTGGCATAGCAACGGTGCATTTAGCATTGGCTAGATATATTGACGACAAATTGAAACACAAGGGTGCAAACAAACTTGCAAAGCTTGTGTCGGTATCATTGGGAGCAACGGCGGGCACGGTGTTTATCACGGCGTACTTTTTCGGCGAAGTGGCAACGCTTGCTGTTGTTGCCAACCTTGTAGTTGTTCCACTAGTATCGGTAATATTTGTGTTTTCCGCCTTGAGCCTATTGCCATTTTTCTTTGGCTACTTGGGAGCGATTCCCGACGTGCTTTTGGGCGTTGTCAAGTGGTTTTCTAACGCTGTGGCAAACATTCCTTTTGCAACTGTTGATACGGCAAAACTAGGCTTTGCTGCTATCTTTTGGGTGGCTTTGCTGTTTGTTGTGGGTGGATATGTCAACATCAAGGGCAAAGGCAAGGCTGTCGTGTGCATTGCTTTGGCTTTGTGCATGGTTGCAAGTTGTGTTGTCGCAAACATCCCTACCCAAAGCGCTAGCGGTATCTATATGCAAGATAGCGACCAAGATTTACTTGTCATTGCAAATGACGACGACGGCAACTACTTGGTAGTAAGCAACTTTACAACCATCAACGATACGGAAAAGATTATCAAGCGGTTGGACTGCTACAAAATAAACTCGCTAACTTTAGCATTTACCAACTACAAAAGTGCCAGTGTAAATTCCCTTGATATGTTGATTAGTAGGTACTCCGTAGACAAAGTCTACGTGTTTGATGCAACAGGCAACACCTATGCGGACAACTTGTTTGTAAACGCCAACGTTTCAGTCGTAGAAGTTCCACCAAACAACGCAGTTGCGTGCTTTGATGCAATGAGCATTGCCGACGGCAAACTGCTAGGTTTACAACTAACGCTAGAGGACTTTACCTTTTTGATAGCCTACGATATCAGCGACGTTTTGCTGGATAGTTTAAGTGCAAAAAGCAACGCCGACGTGGTTTACAGTGCAAAATATTTGCCAAAATTAGCAACCGCATTTGATAGTAGTGTCGTTTTGTTTGGCGAAGAAGGTAAAATTGGTGATAAAAACAGCCTAACCGAGTGCGGAAACTTTACAATTACTTGTAAAAGTGGTACAATAAAGGTTAATAATGGATGGGGGATAGCATTTTGATCGAATTTATCAACTTAAAAGATAGTTTAAAAAGCAAATTTTTCCCCGTGTATGCAATTTGCGGTGACGACCAATGGTTGAAAAACAAATCGTTGGAAAACATCAAAAACAGTCTGCAAATTGACTTGCCCGAAATGAACTGCTTTACCTACGAAGATGGCGTAGATATTGACGAGCTACTAACTGCTTGCAATACTTTGCCATTTTTCAGCATGCAAAAGTTGGTTGTAGTACACAACTTTGTGTTCCCAAATGGCAAAAAGGCTAATGAAATCAAAGAAAAGCTAGCCAATTACAGCGCAAAGGCTGATGAAAGCTGCGTTTTGGTTTTTGTTTGCGATGACGACAAAAACTTCAAGACAATGGCGGGCATTCAGCTAGTAAACTGCAAGCACCTAGATGAGCGCGCAGTTGCTTCGTGGATAGTGGCTTTTTGCAAGCGTCAAGGCAAGCAAATTGCTAGTGACGTTGCTGGCAAAATTGCTCAATACTGTTTGTGTGATATGTCCCGTGTTGCCACTGAAACAGAAAAGTTGTGTAGCTTTGCCAAAGGTGAAATAACTTCTGCCGACGTAGAACTGTTGGTGCACAAGGATGCCAACTACGAAATTTTTAAGTTGAGCGAAATGATAGCCAACAAAAACAGCGCCAAAGCATTGGATACGTTGCAAGGGCTACTAAACCGTGGCGAGCAACCACGTGCTTTGTTTGGCTTGTTGTACAATTTCTATCGTCGCATGTACTACGTAAAAACAACCACCTATACCACAAAGGAGCTTGCCACCTACCTTGGTGTCAAGGGTGAGTGGCAAATAACCCAGGTTGTCAACATAGCGCAAAGCTACAAGATGATGCAACTCAAACGCGCGTTGGATTGCTTTGCTGCTTGCGACGAAAAAATAAAACGCTTTTTTAACGAAACTGACGAAATCAATATGCTAGTACTAAATTTGCTAGCTTTGTAAGGAGAGTTTGTGCTAACTAAAATTCGTACAAATTTCAATAAAGTAAACGTCGCATCCAAGATTTTATTGGTAGTGGCGTACGTGCTTGCAATGTGGAAGGAGTTTGCAGCAGTGCTTACTGCCTATTTGGGCAGTGCTCAATGGGTAATGGTGCTGTTTGGATG
>JAZQUN010000040.1:0-5698 GCA_045631385.1 Clostridia bacterium | reverse complement strand
AATCTTGGATTTCTACCACTATGCTCAAGATGCTTTGAAAGCAGACGTAGAACTAGAAGATTTGTTGAAGCTTCCAGTAAGAGAACAAATCGGTCGTTCCAAGTACGTAGAAGAGCACGAACTTGAAAAACTTGACGAAATCAACCGCACAATCAAGGCGCAAATCAATGCACTTGTAGGCAAAGGAGAGTAACTTACATGCTAAAAGAATACAAAACATTAAGAGAAGTTGTAGGTCCTTTGATGCTTGTTGACCACGTGTCGGGCGTAAGTTACAACGAACTTGTAGAAATCGTACAAGAAAACGGCGAAATCCGTAAAGGTAAAGTACTTGAAGTAAACGGCGATCGTGCACTTGTTCAATTGTTCGAAAGCACTCAAGGACTAAAAATTTCCACCAGTAAGGCTCGTTTCCTAGGCAGAAGTCTAGAGCTTGCCGTATCCGAAGATATGCTTGGTCGCGTATTCAACGGTATGGGCGAACCTATCGACGGTGGTGCAAAAATCATCGCAGATAAGCGTATGGACATCAACGGTCAACCTATCAACCCATACGCAAGAGATTATCCAAACGAATTTATTCAAACAGGTATTTCCGCTATCGACGGTCTAAACACCCTAGTACGTGGTCAAAAATTGCCAGTATTCTCGGCAAGTGGTTTGCCACACGCACAACTTGCAGCACAAATCGCTCGTCAAGCAAAGGTTTTGAGTGGCGACGAAAAGTTTGCCGTTGTATTTGGTGCAATGGGTATCACCTTCGAAGAAGCAGAGTACTTCATTGAAGACTTCCGCAAGACAGGCGCTATCGAAAGAGCCGTTTTGTTCATGAACCTTGCAAACGACCCAGCAATCGAACGTATCAGTACTCCACGTATGGCTTTGACAGCAGCAGAGTACCTTGCTTTCGAAAAGGGCATGCAAGTATTGGTAATCTTGACAGACATCACAAACTACGCCGAAGCATTGCGTGAAACTTCCGCAGCAAGAAAGGAAGTTCCAGGCCGTCGTGGTTATCCAGGTTACATGTACACCGACTTGGCAAGCTTGTACGAACGTGCAGGTCGTATCCGTGGTAGCAAGGGTAGTATCACACAAATTCCTATCCTATCCATGCCAGAAGACGACAAAACTCACCCAATTCCAGACTTGACAGGTTACATCACAGAAGGCCAAATCATTTTGTCTCGTGAATTGTACAAAAAGGGTCTAACACCCCCTATCGACGTATTGCCAAGTCTTTCTCGTTTGAAGGATAAGGGTATCGGTAAGGGTAAAACACGTGAAGACCACTCTGCAACACTAAACCAATTGTTCTCTGCGTACGCGCAAGGTAAAGAAGCAAAGGAACTTGCTACAATTTTGGGTGAATCTGCACTTACAGAAACAGACAAATTGTACGCTAAGTTTGCTGCAGCGTTCGAAGACGAATACGTTTCTCAAGGTTTCACAACAAACCGTACAATCGAAGAAACATTGGATCTAGGTTGGAAACTTTTGGGTATTTTGCCTCGTAGCGAACTTAAACGTATTTCCGACGCAATGCTAGACAAGTATTACAAACCAACTGTAACGGAGTAAAAAATGCCTGCTATGAACGTTAACCCTACCCGTATGGAGATGAAGCGCCTATCCGCTCGTCTCAAAACGGCAACCAGGGGTCACAAACTATTGAAGGACAAAACGGACGAAATGGTACGTCGTTTCGTTGTGCTTGCCCGTGAAAACAAACGCTTGCGTGCGGAAGTAGAAAACGACCTTGCAACAGCTTTGAAAAATTTTGCGGCAGCATCAACAACGGCGGACAGTCGTATCGTGCAAGAAGCAGTACTTATGCCCTCTCGCACGGTAGAGTTGTCTTGCTCTAAAAAGAGCCTTATGAACGTTTCCGTACCACAAATCAGTGTTAAGGAAAGCAATAGTGGCGAATTGTATCCGTACAGCTTTTTGACGGTTACCGAGCAACTAGACACATCTGTTTCAACCATCAACAAACTAATTGTCCGTTTGGTTCAATTAGCCGAGGTAGAAAAAACTTGTAATATGCTTGCAGACGAAATCGAAAAGAACAAGCGTCGCGTAAATGCGTTGGAAAACATCATGATTCCACAAATGAAGGAAACAATCAAGTTTATCAAGATGAAACTTGACGAAAACGAACGCGCTGCAACAGTTCGCTTGATGAAAGTCAAAGACATTATTCAAAACTAATTCACAAATAAATCCACGGACTCGTACCGTGGATTTTTTGTTTGTAGCAATTACAGTTTAATAAACATTATTAAAAGTGAAAATTTTTCAAACTTTTTACAATTATTTTGTTATAAAGTCTTTACATTTTCTAAATAATTTGTTAAAATTAATTAATAATTTGCATCAGGAAGGTTTTTGATGTAATTGACAACAAAAATTTACTTCATATGCAAATTCGGTAGTCCGAAACTTAAGATTGCTTGTTCTTTTGGCAAGCAATTTTTTGCTATTTTGACTGTAAAAAACTAATCTCACGGAGGGGAACAATGGGAAAGATTTTATTTGAAGGACTTACTTACGACGACGTATTGATTATCCCTGGTCCATCTAACGTTTTGCCTGCAGATATTGATTTGCGCACAACAATTTGTCCAGGAATTACACTCAATATTCCGCTAATTTCAGCTGCTATGGATACTGTTACCGAGCACAAATTGGCTATTGCTATGGCACGTGAAGGTGGCTTGGGCGTATTGCACAAAAACATGACTATCGAGCAACAAGCCGATAACGTAGACAAGGTTAAACGTAGCGAACACGGCGTAATTACCGATCCGTTTTTCCTATATCCACAAAACTCTGTCAACGATGCACTTGCATTGATGGCAAAGTACAAAATCAGCGGTGTACCTATCGTAGATGACAATCGCGTATTGGTAGGTATTTTGACAAACCGTGACCTTCGTTTCGAAAAGGATTTCAACCAACCTATCGCAAACGTGATGACAAAGGACCGTCTTGTAACAGCTCCAGTAGGCACAGACCTAGCAAAAGCACAAGAAATCCTTGGCAAGCACCGTATCGAAAAGTTGCCTATCGTTGATGGCAACGGCGTACTTCGTGGCTTGATCACTATCAAAGATATCGAAAAGGCTATCAAATATCCAAATGCTGCAAAGGACGCAAAGGGACGTTTGTTGGTTGCTGCTGCCGTTGGTACAGCTGCTAACACAATGGAACGTGTTGACGAACTTGTAAAAGCTCAAGTAGACTTGATCGCTGTAGATACAGCACACGGTCACAGCCAAAAAGTTTTGGATATCGTTAAGCAAATCAAAACAAAATACCCAAATCTTCCTGTTATCGGTGGTAACGTTGCTACTCCAGAAGCAACACGCGCACTTATCGAAAACGGCGCAGACGTAGTAAAAGTAGGTATTGGTCCTGGTTCTATCTGCACAACACGTGTAGTAGCAGGTGTAGGCGTACCACAACTTTCTGCAGTACTTAACTGTGCAGAAGAAGCAGACAAGTACGGCAAAACAGTTATCGCAGACGGCGGTATCAAGTACAGCGGCGACATCGTTAAGGCTATCGGCGCAGGTGCTGCAAGCGTTATGCTTGGTAGCTTGCTTGCTGGTACAACCGAAAGCCCAGGCGAAATGGAAATCTACCAAGGTCGTTCCTTCAAGGTATACCGTGGTATGGGTTCTCTTGGTGCAATGGCTGCAGGTAGCAAAGACCGTTACTTCCAAGAAGGCACAACAAACGCACAAAAATTCGTTCCAGAAGGCGTAGAAGGTCGTGTACCTTACCGTGGATCTTTGGGCGATATGGTTTACCAAATGATTGGTGGTTTGCGTTCCGGTATGGGTTACGCAGGTCAAGCAACAATTGATTTGATGCGCAAAAACGCACAATTCGTACGTATCACAAACGCTGGCTTGATCGAAAGTCACCCTCACGATATTTCCATCACAAAGGAATCTCCAAACTACTCTACAAAAATCTAATTGCTAACAAGGGGAAACATTTATGGACTGCAATAAAAGACCAGACGATATGCTTCGCATCACTACGGTAGAACTTGCCGAAGCATTTATCGAAGAACAAATCAAACTAGTACGTGAACAAGTTGGTGACAAAAAGGTGTTGCTTGCTTTGTCAGGCGGCGTAGATTCATCCGTAGTAGCAGCATTGCTTGTAAAGGCAATCGGCAAACAACTAGTATGCGTACACGTAAACCACGGTTTGATGCGCAAAGGTGAAAGCGAACAAGTAGTAGAAGTTTTCCGTAACCAACTAGATGCAAACCTAATTTATATTGATGCAACCGATCGTTTCTTGGATAAGCTTGTAGACGTATCCGATCCAGAAACAAAGCGTAAAATAATCGGTGGCGAATTCGTTCGCGTATTCGAAGAAGAAGCACGCAAACTAAAGGGCATTTCCTTTCTTGCTCAAGGTACAATCTACCCTGACATTTTGGAAAGCGATGGTGTCAAGGCTCACCACAACGTAGGTGGCTTGCCAGAAGATATGAATTTCATCGGCTTGGTAGAGCCAGTCAAACTATTGTACAAAGACGAAGTACGTGTAGTAGGTCGCGCATTGGGACTACCTTCATCCATGGTAGACCGCCAACCATTCCCAGGACCAGGTCTTGGCGTTCGTTGCACAGGTGCTATCACACGTGATCGTTTGCACGCTTTGAGAGAAGCTGACGCTATCTTGCGTGAAGAGTTTGACAATGCTGGCTTGACAAGTCAAGTATGGCAATTCTTCACAGTAGTGCCAGATTTCAGATCTACTGGTGTTCGCAATGGCAAACGCGTATTCGATTGGCCAGTAATCATCCGTGCCGTAAACACAGTTGACGCTATGACAGCAACTGTTCCAGAACTTGACTGGGCAGTATTGAAAAAGATTACAGACCGTATTCTTGCCGAAGTTGACGGCGTATGTCGTGTATTGTACGACCTAAGCCCAAAATCCCCTGCAACTATCGAGTGGGAATAATAATTTTACATCAACTAACCTAAAAACGCCAAAACCCCGAGTTCTTTGTAAACTTGGGGTTTGTTTTTAGTCAAAAAGACAATATGCAACCAATATACACCAAATGTAAAGTATAGTTGCGTGTTTTTGGGTTGAAAACTTGCCTCTGTTGGTGTATAATTTAGCCATCAACCCAAAAGGAGAAAACAATTATGACAATGGGCAGTAGAATAGTAGCTTTGAGAAAGGAACTTCATCTTTCTCAGGAAGATATGGCAGATAAAATCGGCGTAACAAGACAATCGGTTTCCAAGTGGGAAACGGATGTCAGCGCGCCTGATGGATACAACCTAATTGCTCTGGCGGAAGTGTTGAACACAAGCGTAGAGTACATAGTTACAGGCAAGGTGATACCTGAACCAAAGGTGCAAGTAAAGGCATCGGCTGATATTACGTCCAATCCAAAGCGTAGCAACCTTGCAATACTTGGTTTCATTCTTGTGGCAGGTGGCATATTGATGGCGCTTATCGGTATGTTTTTAGACTTTATGTGGTGTGTCATCGGTGGTTTTATTGCGGCAACAGGTTTTATTTGCGCTCTATGCAAAAATAAAAAATCTCTAATTATTGCCTTTGCCGTAGTATTTGGCTTGATAGGTACGCTAGTGGTTTTGATGCTTACGCTTTAACTAAAGCGTCAAGAGCCACACTAATTAAAGGATTGGCA
>JAZQUN010000039.1:0-4236 GCA_045631385.1 Clostridia bacterium | reverse complement strand
ATAGATTGTACCTGTGTTTGTTAGTGTGATACCGGAAATTGTTGTGTTAACAGCTGGTGTACCTGTTTCACCGCCAGTTTCGCCACCTTCGTTGCCACCTTCGTTACCACCTTCGTTGCCACCTTCGTTGCCACCTGGGTTGTGGTTAGGATCAGCTAGAGTGCAAACTGTGCATTTGCCATCTACGTAGTTGTGAGCGCATACTTCTTGGCACTTTGTGCATACGCCGTTTGCAAATTCGTGTTCACATTTGCCACAAGCAACAAGTGCTAGGCATGTAAGAGCCATAATAGCGGCTACTACCAATGCAAAAAACTTTTTCATTTTTAGATTTCTCCTTTTTAAAATATTTTTTAGTTTATTCTTAACGCCTTGTTAGGCAGTTAATTCTGTGTGTTGCCCCTTGGGGCAATCCTGTACGGTTGCCCGTACAAGATTATTTTGTGATAGGTTGCAAGTAGTGAGCTACGCCTTCTACAAAGACGTCAGTGTAGCTTGGCATACCTGCGATATCCATTGTGCCAACGTATGTTGGTGTTGGTTGTTCGATGTAACCACCTTCGCTAATATCGTAGAAGTTATCAAACTTTTCACGAGTCATACCAAAGTCATTGAAGCTTGTGATCATCAATGTGATAGCGTCAACGTGACGAGCAACACGTTCGGAAATACCAGCTGCTGGAGCTTCCAAAAGTGCGTTGCCTTCCAACGTTTGTTGCCATGCATATGCATAGAACTTATCTACGTAACCTTCGTGGCCGATTAGTTCTGGAACGAATGCACCGTGAAGTTTACCTTGAGAAGCGTTGGATGTTTCGAACAAGAATACGTATGCACCTGTGTAGTCACCAAGTTCGCGGTGAGTCAAACCGTGCAAGTACAATGCAGATGGGTTTTCCTTGATAACTGGCTTACCAGCTGGCATTTGTGCGATGGATGGGTTTAGACCTGTAACCTTGGATACCAATTTTGTTGGATCTGTGTTAGCCATTTCGAAACCGTACCATGTTGTAGCGTTTGCCAAAATGTCGTCAGCGTCTTGGTGATATACAACAGCGTTGTTAACGTTGTATTCTGGAGATGCTTCGTGAAGGTCGAATACCATTGTGATATTCTTTGTTAGTACAAAGTTTGTGATAGCCCAAGCAACTTGTTCGGTGTAGTTACCATTTGGGTTACCTGGATATGCACGGTTTAGGTTACGAACTTCGGTAGAAGAAAGCTTTTGACCGCTGGAGTGAGCGTAAACGTCTGGTGTTGGCCATTGGTCTACTGTGTTAGTTGCACGAGAACCGTACTTGAATGTACGTGTAGAACCATCTTCCAATTGGAAGTCGAAGTACCATGCGGATGCTTCTTGTGGTTGAGAGTGAGAGTAAGCACTCTTGTTTGTTTCTGTAACTACGTACAAGTTACCACGTTGTACGTCAGCGTTTTCCAAGAAAAGAGTTGCTGCAAGTTGACCGGATGGTTCATTTGGGTGAGTACCACCAAGAATCAACATGTTTGGAACTTTTTCTACTTCAAACTCTGCTACTGTTACAGACTTAACAGACTTAAGTGTTTTAGCGTTAGCGTAGCTCATGATAACTACGTCAACACCGTTTTCTTCTAGAGCAACTCTAGCTGCGCCAACAGTTGCAAATTGCTCTGTCATGCGTCCTTGACCAAGAGTTGCTTCAGCTGCAGCAAATTGTGCTGTATCTGTTGTTACATAACCAACTTTTGCTGTTGCTGGGATTTCTGTTGCATATGCTGCTGCATCGGATGTTCTTACCAATGCAACTGTGTTTTGGCTACCGTAGATAGCGTAGAAGTTGGAATCGCCTACTGTACCTTCTAGGTTTGGAGAGAATTCGCTGAACTTAAATGTTTCGTCTACTCTGTCTAGGTTAAACTCTGTTTGGAATGTTCTGAATTCGTGGAATTGAACACCTGTAATAATTGCTATTACCAATGCAAGTGCCAAAATTGCGGAGGTAATAATTAGATTAAGTTTCTTTGATTTAATCATTTTTGTTCCCTCCTAGTTACTTAATCATCAGTATACGCAAAGCAAACATGATAAGTGTTACTGCGCCGATGACTTTGTCTGTGATTTTCTTTGTTTTGTAAGTATTCCAACCGATGAATCCTGCAATTGTTACAGCAAGCGCCAAATAGAATACACGTAAAATAGCGTAATAAATATTCATTTTTATGCCTCCTCAACTACAGTTTCTTCTGTTTCAACGTACTCTGCTGCTGCAGAAGCTAGCTTGTTGTGTCTGTTTCTGAAGATGTAACCAAATCCAAATGCAAATGCAACTGCTAGTCCCATCATGATTGCAAACAATACAACCTTTAGACTTGCCTTTTTGTTTACCATGCGACCGAACCATACAATGTAAATCATTGCGTATACAAAGATGATACCAAGTGCTGGCAAAGCTTCAACAGAGATCTTAGCCCATTTCTTTTCGCCAACTACTTCTGCTGCAAAGTTAGCAGACATAGCTGTTGGTGGAGAGAATTCGCCGATAGCTGCTAGTGTGGACAAACCACAAGTTACGAAGATGTTGTCGCAAATACCGTTTAGTGCCATAACGAATGGACCACCAAGCATAGATGCGGAACCGAACGCGGAAATACCGCCGAATAGTGGCAAGGAAATACCCATACCTACGTATGCCCAGATGTTTGGAAGGCTGATAGCGTTTGTTACGAAGTAACCACGTACACCGTTTAGTGTGATGGTTTCCATAAACATACCTACACCCATCAACAAGCCCATAGCACCAAAGGACTTAAATACGCCTTGGCGTAGTACTTCTACTACGGACTCTGGTTGTTCGTTTTCTTTAACCTTTTTAACAATAACGATTTCGCCATTGTCTTCTACTTCTTCTTCAACTTCAACAATAGATTGCTTTTTGTAGAACTTGATTTTTCTTCCTAGGAAGAAGCCAAGAATTGTACAAATTGTAAACATTGCTGGCATTGCTAGAGAACCGAAGATTACTGGGAAGATCATTTCTAGAACGATGAACACTACCAACAAGATTAGTGGCAAAGTACATGTCCAGTTTAGCTCGCGTGTAACGGATGTATCAACTACGTTTTCTACTTCGTCAGCAGAAAGTGGTTTAACATATTGTCTGCCCATTACAAGTACGCAAACGATAGCTGTTGGGATGGAGATTAGCAACAATGGTAGAGTAAAGCCTGTGAAAGCGATATCTACTACGTCACAGATAACCATCGCAGGTACGTTGATAGGTGGAGCCACCATACCAAGAATAGCACCTACACCGATGATAGCACCAACGCGGCGTTTTGGAATGCCCCATTTGATCATAATAGGTGCTACCAATGTACCTGTTGCAATTGCAGATGCCAATGAAGAACCTGTTACCATACCTGGGAACATGATGATAATCATAAATACGATCAAAAGCAAAGATGGGAACTTACGGAAAGCTTTGACAAGAGCAACGCTCAAGTATTCCAAAGCACCAGTTGCTTGCATCGCACCAATGAAGATCATAGCTGTTGTAATTACTAGAATCGTGTCGAAGTAACCGAATGTACCTTCTACGAAGTAACGCAGTTCAAGCGGTGTACCGGTTATGATTGCAGAAACAACTGCACCAATTAGTGAGGATAGCATCATGCACAAGCCGGATGGCAACTTTGCAAATAGCAAAAGCACGATGAACGCACCAATCATCAACACGAAGTACAAAAGCTCTAATTGTAAAAACATTTTTTCCTCCTAGTGTGATTATATATTGTTTTTTTGTTGTAAAAATTGTTGTAAATATTAGTAAGCCAAAGCTTTAGCGCCACGACGTGTGTCTGCACCTGCATCGAAGCTGCCATCAGGCAATACTCTGATACCTTGTACCGACGTGCTGTGAGCACTTTCTAAAGTAACTGTGTAGCCCATATCCTTCAATGCTGTTTCAAGAGCAGAGCCAGATGCGCACCAACGCTTTTCAATTTGGATAGTTGAACCTACAGGAGCGTACAAACGACCGCCGTTGATAGCTTCTTGCATGCTCATATCCCAGTCCATCAACCAAACTGCTACGCAGAATACACCAGAAACGATTTCTTTACCACCTGGAGAACCGAATGCAGCGTATGCTTTGCCTTCTTTCAACAAGATGGTTGGAGTCATACTACTTGCTGGTTGCTTGAAAGGAGCAATTCTGTTAACTGCAGTAGTGCTTGTAAGTCGGATCGTAGCCATGT
>JAZQUN010000038.1:0-4711 GCA_045631385.1 Clostridia bacterium | reverse complement strand
GTTTGACAGTTGCAGGCTTGAGCTTTGAAAAACTTACAAGTGCTGGTATCAACAGTGGTGTTACCCGTGGTCAAGAAATCACCTACACAATGGAAGTTACTAACCACTACGGCAACGAACACACAAACATCGAGTTTAAAGACGTTTTGCCAGAAGGCGTAAGCTTTGTATCCAGCAACTTTGGTGCTAGCGTAAGTGGCAACCAAGTAACAGGCAGATTCAACGTAGAAGGCAAGGAAGTTGTTACACTTAAGTGGACTGTAAGAGTAAACGACAATGCACAAGCAGGCAGCTTGATTTGCAACGATACAACCATCAACGGATTGATCATGAAAGATATCACAAACAGCGTTGTTGGTTACACTCAAGCTCAACTAGAAGCAGTAGCAGCTAAAGCACGCGAATATGCAGCAAAAGGCGCTACTTTTGAAGATCCAATGGATTTGGCACGCACTATCTACAAAGAAGCACTTGGCGTAGAATTGTTTGGTGCAGAAACAGCAAAAACAATGCTTGCTAGCCTAACTAAATTGTACGACCCAACAAACCCAGAAGTTAAGAGCTACGCTCTAAACAGAGATAGCCAATATGCGACAATGGTTGCTCCTAACATGTACGGTGGATGGCACTTCTACTACAGCGCAGGCGTAAACGAATACATTGACAACATCAACTTGATTCGTTCTCCACGCGAACACAACTTTACACTTGGCGACGTTATTGTTGCACAATGGCCAACAAGCAAACCAGGCGCATCTAACGAAACAACCGAAACACGCGTATACATCTACGTAGGCAACGGCGAATTGGTTGCTATCGACAGCAAAACAAAGACTTGCACTTTGGAACAAAACGGCAGTGAAGAATGGGTAAAAGAAGGTAGCACTTACGTTCAACAACACCTACTAATCACATTGTTTGCTTACCAACGCTTTGCAGTACTTCGTCCAGGACAAATTACTGGTTGACAACAACACGAAACTGAAATTACACGCTCTACCAAATGCGGTAGGGCGTGTTTTTTTATTTATAAAATAAACATTGACAACAATGTAAATATTTGGTAAAATAATAGGTGCGAAAAAAATTTTAAGGAGAAACCTTATGAGAAAAAACATCAAGGCATTGCTTTTGGTAGTGTTGGCTATGGTTTTTGTTCTTTCACTAGTAGCGTGTGGTCACACACATACTTATGAAAGGGAATGGTCCGCTGACGATACTCACCACTGGCATGCAGCAACTTGCAACCACGACGAAAAGTTTGCTTATGCTGAACACAGCTTTGGCGCTGGCGTAGAAAACGCCGACGGCACAGAAATCAGCTACACTTGTCGTGAATGCCAATATGTAAAAGTAGAAGCAGTACAACACACTCACACATACCAAACAGTTTGGACAACAAACGAAACTCACCACTGGTATGCGGCTACTTGCGGACACAACGTAAAGGGTAGCGAAGCAGCGCACGAATTTGACGCTGGCGTAGAAAACAACGCTGGTACACACGTTGTTTACACATGTCAAACATGTGACTACAGCAAGAGTGAAGCTCTTCCACCACACGTATGTACGTTTGAAGGCGAATGGCTAGTATCCACACCTGCAACAATTTTGGCAGCAGGCGAAGAATACCGTGAATGCACAAGCGACAAGTGTAACTTGCGTGAAACTCGCCCAGTAGAAAAAGTTGCAGTTGTATCCATTGCAGTTACAACTCAACCAAGCAAAACAGCTTACTACTACGGTGACACATTCAACCCAGCAGGTATCGTTGTTACAGCAACAGGTGCAGACAACAGCACAGCTAACGTAACCGCATTTGTTACATACGACAAGACAACTTTGGCTCAAGGTGACACAACTGTAACAGTTACTTACGAAGGCAAAACAGCCGTTGTAGAAATCACTGTAGAAGAAGCACCTGCTATCCAAACAGTAACAGTTACTCAAGCCCGCACAACAGTAGAAGCAAACACAGTAGTGTTGGTGGAAGGTTTGTTTGTTGGTGTATCCGACGAAGGTAGCGGCTACCAAAAGGAAATTTTGCTAAAAGACCTTACTAACGACAACCTAATTGCTGTTCAAGGCATCCCAGATACATACGGCACATGGCCAAACGTTGGTTACGAAAAGGGCGACAAGGTTAGCATCTACGCTACACTGGTTGCAAAAGAAAACCAACCTAAAAAGTTCCTTCAATTTGAAGAAAGCAAAAACCCTGCAAACGTAAGTGATACAATTCTTTCCAAGGGCAACATTGTAAGCTACGACCTTGACAACGTAACAACCATTACAAATTGGGCAGATTTCAAGGCATTTTTTGCAGACGTAACACAAGCACAAACCTACAGCTACGTGCGCTTTAAGGGTACAATGTACCGTGCTAGATACGACGGCGCAAGCGACGGCGTTGCTTTGTACCGTCCACACATGAATTCAAGCGCAAATGGTCTAAACTCGATCAAGCCAGACGCCGCTCGTGCAGTTGGCTTTAGAGCAAACGTAATTGAGGCAAACGTTGGTAGCGCATGGAACAGCTACTTCAACAATGCAAGCTGGACAACGTCCGTAAACACAAGCCAACCTGTAGAAGTTGATATCACAGCCGTTTACACCAATGCAACAAGCGTAAACTACATTGTTACCTTGCTTGAAGCAAATTGGTTGAAGAAAGACCCTGTGCTTTGGAATCCAACCACTCCACAAGAAATCGTTACCGAAATGGCAGAAGCATACCTTCGCCAAGTTGGACAACTTGAGTACGACCAATACTCCAACAGACGTATGACCTTTGCTACTCCAGAAGAAGCAACAGCTCAAGAATTGGGCTACTTTGACTGCAGCAGCTACGTAACAAGCGTATACACAAATGCGTACGGTATTGATGCTATTCCATTTGGTATGTGGCAAAGCACACTGTACTACACTCAATACGTAAAAGAACACGTTGGTCAAGAAGGCTTTGCCGATGCAGTTGCATATTGGGAAGCACTTGACTACACCACCAAGGACGAGCAAAACAAAGTTTTGGACGACGTAAGAAACATGCTTCAACCGGGCGACATCCTTGTTTACCGTCACGGTAGCAGCTCTTATGGCAAAACCTACGAAGAATCAAATCTTCGTGGTCACGCTATTTTGTACATGGGTAACAACCAATTTAGCCACAGCCGTGGTACAAGTTACCAAGGCAACAAAGGCGAAGCAGGTATGACTTACCGCAAAGACCCAACAAAAGCAAAGGATACGGCAAACGCTTCTGAACATACCCTTGGTACAGTACAATATCTTGATGCAAGCGAAGTACTTGCAATCGGTACAGGTAGCCGTATGTTGTTTGGTACAAGAAGTGACATGGTTTACAACTTCAGTATTCTTCGTCCACTTGCACGTACTTGTGAAACACCAACTTTGACCGAACAAATGGCTAAACGTTTGACAGTTGCAGGCTTGAGCTTTGAAAAACTTACAAGTGCTGGTATCAACAGTGGTGTTACCCGTGGTCAAGAAATTACCTACACTTTGGAAATTACCAACCACTACGACAACGAACACAAGGCTGTTGCTTTCAAAGACGTTATGCCAGAAGGCGTAAGCTTTGTATCCAGTAACTTTGGCGCTGCTGCTACAGGCAACACCATCAACGGCACCTTTAACGTTGCAGCAAGAGAAAAACTTACTCTAACTTGGACAGTAAAGGTCAACAGCGATGCAGTAGTTGGTAGCAAGCTTTGCAACGAAACAACAATCAACGGCTTGATGATGAAAGATATCACCAACATTGTTGTTGGTTACACAACCGAGCAATTTAACTCCCTTGCAACAAAGGCAAGAGAATTTGCTACAAGTGGTGCAACTTTTGACGATCCACTTGCATTTGCTCGTGAAGTTTACAAACAAGCACTTGGTGTAGATTTGTTTGGCACACACACAACAAACAGTTTGTTAGATACTGCTGGCGTATCTACCAAGGACCCTGCGGAAATGTTCTACAACAAGTTTAACACCGAAGGCGAATACGCATCGATGGTTGCTCCAAACATGTACGGTGGTTGGGATTACTACTCTGGTGGTGATTACGCAAACAACAACCTAATCCGTACCGTATACGAGCACAATTTGACGATTGGCGACGTAATTGTTTGCCGTTGGTACGAAAACACCCGTGTTTACGTTTACGTAGGCAATGGCGAACTTGTTACAATTGATACCCTAACCAAAACTTGTACTTTGGTACAAAACGGTGACGAAGGTTGGGTAAAGAGTGGCAACTACTACTATCAAACACACCTACTTGGTACACTTTACGCTTACCAACGCTACGTAGTGCTTCGTCCTGCACAACTTGCTCAATAATTTAAGCATAAACACTTTTACACGCTCTACCAAATGCGGTAGGGCGTGTTTTTTATATATTTACAAACAAACGTTTGTAAAAATTTATATCGGTATTGACAACAGTGTAAATATTTGGTAAAATGTTTAGTGCGAAAATTATTTTAAGGAGAAACCTTATGAGAAAAAATATCAAGGCATTGCTTTTGGCAGTGTTGGCTATGGTTTTGGTTGTTTCTTTGGTGGCGTGTACTCACGTACATACCTTCAATTCGGAATGGACAACTGACGAAACACACCACTGGCATGCAGCAAAATGCAACCACGACGAAAAGTTTGCTTATGCTGAACACAGCTTTGGCGCTGGCGTAGAAAA
>JAZQUN010000037.1:0-1672 GCA_045631385.1 Clostridia bacterium | reverse complement strand
ACAAGCTTTTGGATAGCTACAACAACTTGGAAAAGGAGTTTACAAAAAAGTGCCAAGAGCTTTCTCAACTAAAAGCAACAAGTGGTACAAGCTCAACCGAGCCACCACAACAACAAACACTTGAAGATTTTTTGGCTACTTTCCCCGAAGCAGAAACCTTCAAGGACGAACTGGCGCAAGCAGTCAACAACCCCCAATACAACCAAAGTTGTGATGCTTATTCTAGGTTGTATTTTGATTTGCTACGCAAAAACTACGTTTCTAAAGAAACTTTGGCGCAAGACGACAGCTTTTTACAACAGTACGTACTAGGCAACAAAGATATTGTTGCTAAACTACTGCAAAAGGTTGAGCCAACGGCAAGCTTTGCACCAACGGTAATCAGCGGAAACGCAGGCGCAATGTCTGTGGCGTTGCCAACGCGCCCAAAGACTATTGCCGAAGCATCCAAGTTGGCACAAGAATTTTTTAAATAAGGAGATAACTAATGGTAACACTAACTAGCGCGGATAACGCGTTGAAAACACTGTATCTTGGCGTAGTAGCCAACCAACTTAATACCGAAATCAACCCGCTTTTTGCAAAAATTGAGCAAACAACAAGTGACGTTTGGGGAAAGGAAATTCGTAAACTAGCCCCATACGGCATCAACGGTGGTATTGGTGCAGGCACAGAAGCCGGCGAATTGCCATTGCCATCTTACAACAGCTACGCACAATTTGTACTTACTCTCAAAAACCTTTACGGCACAATCGAAATCAGCGACAAGGCAATCAGAGCAAGCCAACACAACAGCGGTGCGTTTGTAAACTTGCTTGCAAGCGAAATGGAAGGGTTGATTCGTGCAAGCAAATTCAACTTTGGCCGTATGCTTTTTGGCGATGGTACGGGCAAATTGTGTAAGATTCAATCCCAAACAAGCAACATTTTGAAGGTGGATAGCGTTCAAAACCTAATGGAAGGCATGATGATTGAAGTAATTTCCAACTCAACAAAGCAAGTGGTAATTCCTGCTTGCCGCATCCAATCCATCGACCGTTCAACACGATTTGTTACTGTAGACAACACAAGCTTGGCATCCAACAGTGCTACGGCAGACGACATCGTGGTTGTTCAAGGTAGCTACAACAACGAACTTACCGGTCTTGGTGCAATTTTCGGCACGTCCGAAAAGCTTTACGGTTTGTCTCGTAGCGAACACAAATGGCTTACACCAACCAAATCCACAGTCACAAACATTTCTGACGTTGCAATCCAAACAGCTATCGACAACCTAGAAGATCTTTACGGCAACCAACCAGACTTTATCGTATGCAGCAGCGGTGTAAAGCGTGCTTATCAAAACTACCTAATCACCAACCGCAGCAACGTGGACGTAATGAATCTTCAAGGCGGCTACAAGGCGATTTCCTACAACGGAATTCCACTTGTATCGGACAGATTTGCTCCAAAGGGCACAATGTATATCCTAAACAGCAAAGACTTCCATTTGCACCAACTTTGCGACTGGCGTTGGCTAGAAGGCGACGACGGTAAAGTAATCAAGCAAGTAGCAAACAAGCCGGTTTACAAAGCAACCTTGGTTAAATATGCCGATATGATTTGCGACAGACCAAGCGGTCAAGCAATGATTAGTGGCATCACAGAGGCGTAACTATGAAGCAAGCGTATC
>JAZQUN010000036.1:0-3464 GCA_045631385.1 Clostridia bacterium | reverse complement strand
GCTTCATCAATACCACAAACCGACGTGCATCCATGCTGTTGATAACTTTTGTCATACGATACCAGCATCTTATTGTTCCTCCGGTACTTCAAAGGTAACTCTGCCAAGTTTACCCTTTCTAAAGTCATCCAAAATAGCTTTACTACATCTTTCCCAGTCAACTTCGCCACCACGAACGATAAATCCACGCTTTTTGGCAATAGCACTATGAATTTCTTCTGGCAAACCTTCTGCAGAATCAAGATTATACCTAGCACAAAGTTGAGCAGGATACAACTGTTGCATCTCAGATATCAACAGCAACGAAACCTCGTAAATATCCACGATATCATCCTTGATACTACCAATAAAACACAAGCGTTGCGCAATGGTTTGATTTTCAAATTTTGACCATACGGTACCCGGTGTATCAAGCAATTCTACGCCACTTGCAAGACGAACCCATTGTTTACCACGAGTAACGCCAGGTTTATTGCCCGTAATTGTAGCCTTCTTGCCGGATAGACAATTTATGATGGTTGATTTACCACAGTTAGGAACGCCGATTATCATGGCTCTTACAGGCTTAAAAATGCCTTTTGCTTTGTACTTTTGATTTATATCTTTTGTAAGTACGGCAAAGGCATCAGCAATTTTGCTAGCTTCGCCAAGATTTGTTGCAGATACCGTTACGCACACTTTTCCTTGCTTTTTAAAGTAGGCCAACCACTTGTCAACCTTACTTTTATCTGCCAAGTCGCATTTGTTCAAAATAAACAAAGAAGGCTTGCCCATTGTAAGCTTTTCAAATGATGGATTAAAGCATGAAAAAGGTGCTCGTGCATCTAGCACGTAGCCCATAACGTCAACCAACTTGACGTTTTCTTCCATCATTCGCAATGCTTTGGTCATATGACCAGGAAACCATTGAATATGCATATTATTTCTCCAACAAATCCGGTCTATTTTTCTTTGTGATCAACAATGATTGCTCTTTGCGCCACTCGTTGATAAGCTTGTGATTGCCACTAACCAACACTTCAGGTACGGTTAGTCCAAGGTAATTTTGTGGTCGCGTATATTGTGGGTACTCCAACAAATTTTGCGAAAAAGATTCTTCCACAGTAGCATCAGCATTACCCAAAACACCAGGTACGTATCTACATACAGCATCAATTACCACCATTGCAGGTATTTCGCCACCCGACAACACGTAGTCGCCAATGGATAGTTCCATGTCAATATCCATATCAATTACACGTTGGTCAACGCCTTCGTAATGCCCACACAAAATTAGCAAATTTTCCTTTTGAGCAAGCTCTTTTACAAGGTCTTGAGTCAAGGTTTTGCCACGTGGAGACATGTAAATTCTGAAGGCTTTTCTTTCTGGGTCAACAGAGCTTATTGCATCATGAATAGGCTGTGGAGTCATAACCATTCCTGCTCCACCACCAAATGGTGTGTCGTCACACTTGTGATGCTTATCCAAACTATATTCGCGAATATCGTGACAATTTAGTTGAAACAACCCTTTTTCCTGTGCTTTGCCCATCAACGAAATGTTCATTGAGTCAAACATTTGCGGAAATAGAGTGCAAACGTCAATTTTCATCTTGCACCACCATTACTTCGTCAAAGCGTTGTTTTTTAAGCACGATTAACTTTTGAGCAATATCTACAGACACGATTAAATCCTTTAAAAATGGGAACGAAGTAACAACGTTTCCATTTTTTGTAGTGTAAACGTCAGCACTACCGTATTGCTCAATATCAATTACTTTGCCAACAACCGATTGGTCGTCCAAGACAACCGTACAGCCCATCAAATCATCAAGGTAGTATCTGCCATCTTCCAACTTCACGTCTTCCTTATCGGCAAATACAGCCTTATTTTGATAGGTTTCTGCAAGATTTCTATCAGTGATATCCTTAAACAAAACATAGCAAAACTGACCGTTTACACGGACACTTTGAACATAGTGCAATTGTATACCTAGATACAGCTTTTTGATACCCAAAAGCATCTTTGGATCATCTAAAAAACAAGATAGTTTCAACTCACCCTTGATGCCTTGCGCTTTAAGTACTTTTCCTACTTCAATTTTCATACGCTAAAAAAATTGCCACAAGAAAAACTTGTGGCAACAAAATCAATCCTCGATTTCGATATTGTATTTTTTGCCTTCTTTAATACCGACAGCCTTTGCTAGAGTACGGATAGACATGGCAATTTTACCTTGCTTACCAATTACTTTACCAATGTCGTTTTCGGCAACCTTGATAGTAATAGTTTCTACTTCTCCATCAACTTCTGACTCAATGCAAACTGCACTTTTGTCATCAACAAGTTGATCTACAATGTATTTAACTAAATCTTTCATCAATTATTCACCCTTAGTTTTTTTAGGCTCGATAACACCAGACTTAACCAACAAAGATTTAACTGTTTCTGTAGGTTGAACGCCACAAGAAATCCATTTCTTTGCCTTTTCTACGTTTAGGTTCAAAGCGTCCTTAAGTGGATCGTATGTACCAACAAGGTCTACGTATTGACCATCACGGGATTTGTGAGAGTCAATTACAACCACACGGTAGAAAGGTGCTTTTTTGTCGCCAAGTCTTGTCAATCTCATTTTTACTGCCATTTGTTTTTCCTCCAAATTTTGTATTAAATATTATTGTTAAATTTATTAGAAAGGCAAGCGTTTGCTTTTGCCAAATCTTTTCATCATTTCTTTGGACTGCTCAAATTGTTTAATCAACTTGTTTACGTCCTGCACGGTAGTACCACTACCTTGCGCAATACGTTTTCTGCGCGAATAGTTAAGGATTTTTGGGTTGCTGCGCTCTTCTTTTGTCATAGACAAAATAATGGAGCGATTACGAGCAAGCAGTTTTTCGTCAATAGCGTTGTCGCCAAGCTTCAACTTGCCTGCACCAGGTATCATACCCACTAAGTCATTGATGTTACCCATCTTTGATACTTGTTCGTATTGAGTCAAAAAGTCGTTTAGATCAAAGGATGCGTCCTTCATCTTCTTTGCCATCTTGATGGCTTCTTCTTGATCAATGTTAGCTTGTGCCTTTTCGATTAGAGTAAGCACGTCGCCCATACCAAGAATACGGTTTGCCATACGGTCTGGGTGGAAAGGCTCAAGGTCTTCCATCTTCTCACCAACACCGCAAAACTTAATTGGCTTACCAGTGACAGCTTTGATAGAGAGTGTTGCACCACCACGAGTGTCACCGTCTAGCTTTGTCATGATTACGCCACTAACGTCCATTGCTTCGTCAAAAGCCTTTGCAACGTTTACTGCGTCTTGACCAGTCATAGAGTCAACAACCAACAAAGTTTCCGTAACGTTTACATTTTTCTTGATGTCTTTTATTTCATCCATCAATTCTTCGTTGATATGCAAACGACCTGCCGTGTCGACGATTACTGTATCAAAGCCGTTTTTCTTTGCAAATTCAACGGCGCTTGT
>JAZQUN010000035.1:0-12825 GCA_045631385.1 Clostridia bacterium | reverse complement strand
GCTCCAACTCCGCCAGCAGATGATCAACCACAACAACCAGCAGCGTCCAACAAACACTTGTTGCTTGATGCTGACGGCGACTATGGCGGAACACTTGATCGTACCAAGTACGGCGAAGGCGCTCCACTTAACGGCGAATACGACGTTGAAAACAGCCCTTACTACACAGTAAACGACTTCTACAACATGAAGTCCACAGACGAACGCACAATCTTTACAAACTTCAGTGGTTACCAACAACAAATGGGCTACACAAGTGGTCTTGCGGTAACAATTGCGGCTCTAAACTACTGGGGCGAAGATATCAGCGAATACACCGAACTGTCGTTGTTGGATAAGTACCAAACACTTAACTCCGAAACAGTCTACGGCAACGGCGTATCCGCGCAAGGCTTGTGCAACCTTTGGCAATCTTTTGGATACTCTGCATCGGTAAACTCCTTTACAGGCTCGGGTGCAAACGCAGCAAGTGGTTGGATTACTTCTTCGCTAAGCGCTGGTCGTATGGTGTTTGTTCGTTGGCAAGACAACAAAGATAACCGTTGGAAGATCATCATCGGTATCGACAACATGGGCACACCAAGCCTAACTCGTGACGACATGTTGATTTTCTCTGACCCACTAGATGGTTACGACCACTACCAAGACGGCTACACAACTCTTAACCTAACTCGCTTTGAAAAGTGGTGGGCAGACGTATCCGAAGGTGGCGTACAAACCAACAAATACACTTGCGTAGTTGTAAGTCCAAAGACTACACCAACCATCGAACGTGTTGACGCAAGCGAAGATCCAACTCAAATTGCTCCACAATACGACCTTCCAGAAAACTACTTGTATCGCAATGCTGACGGCACATACGGTGGCACAAGAAACAAGAGCAAGTACGGCGAAGGCGTTACTGCTAATGGTGGCAACGACCGCACAGACAGAAACTACCACATGTTTGCTGATATCTACAACATGCAAGATACAGACACTCGTTTGGTACTTACTAACTACCGTGCTTTCCAACAAACTCATCAATCCACTTGTGGTATTTGCGCAGTATTTTCGGTACTAGCTTACTACGGCGAAGACATCAACGTATACGACGAGTTGGCTCTAAACAATTTGTACGAAAAAGTAAACGGCACAGTAATTTACAACAGCGGTGTAGGTAGTGCAGGACTTAAAAAGCTTGTTACCGAGCTTGGTTACTCGGCAATTTCGACAAGCTACAGCAGAGCAAACTACACAAGCAAAAACGACATGGTATTTGCAACCTACGAAGATCTTATTTCTGTACTTATCCCAAGATTGGAAAAGAATACCCCATGGCCTGTATGTATGAGACCACACGGCGGTCACTGGGAAGTAATCATCGGTTACGACAGCATGGGTACAGATTACATCTACGATGACATCATCTTGCTTGCAGACTCCTACGACAACTGGGATCACTACCAAGATGGTTACAACATCTACAGCGCAACAATGTTTTACCGTCAATTGTACAACGGCGACTTCTCGTACAACCAACAAACCGTTTACTTTGACAGAATTTCCTAATTTGCAACGCTGTCTAACAATTTAGAAAAAATTTAATATATAACTATATATTACAAAATTTTTAGGAGGAAAATATGAAAACAAAACGCATACTTATTTGTATTTTGGTGTTGTGTTTGATGGTTTCTGTTCTTGCTGCTTGTGGTCACAAGCACGAGTACGGTACACTTGTCGGCGAAGTAGCACCAACTTGCGAAGAAACTGGTACAAAGGCTTACTACCATTGTGCTGAATGTGGATTGTACTTCGACCAAGACAAAAACGAAATTACTGATTTGCGCATCCCTGCAGCAGGTCACAATTACGGCACTTTGATTGAAGAACAAAGCGCAACTCACACCGAAAATGGTGTAAAGGCTCACTACACTTGTTCAGTTTGTCAAAAGAACTTTGACACTAACAAAAACTTCCTTGCTGATTTGGTAATCCCTGCAACAGGTCACAGCTACCAATATCAAGCAAAAGTAGAGCCATCCATCGGCCAAACAGGTACTAAGGAACACTACACCTGTACCGAAGGCGAAACAACATTGTACTTTGTAACAGCAGGTACCGACTACGTAGAAGTTACCTACGACAGCTTGGTTATCCCAGCGTTGCAAGCAACTCGTGTAGAAGCAACCGAAGCTACATTTGAAGCTACTGGTGTCAAGGAACACTACGTTACTGATGGCGAAGAAGGCTACTACATCTTCGAAAACGACCAATACACAAAGGTTGATTACAGCACATTGATTATCCCTGTTAAAGAGTACGACGGTGGTGCAATCGTGCTAAACGAAAAGGCAGTTGTATCCTACGACGCAAACGGCCTTACATCCGAAAGAGTTTTGGAATCTGTATGGTTTGACGTAACAGCTAAAGACGGTACAGTTTTGACAGTAAAGGCTACAAGCGTTAAAAACTTTGCTGCAACAGTAGGCAAATATCGTACATTTACTTTTGCTTACGAAGTAGCAGGTAACACCATCTTCGAAAAAGACGTTACATTGGATATCTACAATGCTAACTACGTAATCATGAACAAAAACGACACTCTTGCTGATGGCGATCAATTTGTTATCATCAACGGCAACAGCTGGGCGTTCTCTTCTAACAAAAACGGCAACTACTACGAAGGCGTACAAGTTCCACGTCAAAATGTAGACGGCGTATTCCTATATGCAACAATCGACCCAAACAGCCCTGTACTTGTATTTACAGCAAAGGCTTCTTCCATCGTAGATGGTACTTTCCACATTGTTCACCCAGACGGAACATATTTGTGTGGTGGTATGGGTTACCCACAATTTATCCCAAGCACATCCAACGACGCTGACTTGATGGCTGCTTCCTTTGAAGTTACTATTGCAGATAACTACAGAGCAACAATGCACGGTCAAAGATTTAACTGGAGCTACCTAAGTGCTTGGAACGAAGTTACTCCAAACTACTTCTTTGTTACAACAACAGCTACATACGGCTACGCTTACTTTATCTACCGTTTGGAAAAGGATTACACAAACCACACACACGAAGTAGGCGAATTTGCACAAGCTACTCCAGCTACTTGCACAGCAGCAGGTACACTTGGTCACTACACATGTACACAATGTGACAGCTACCTAAATGCAGATATGCAAATTATGGCTACAATCGTTGACCCTATCAAGAGCCACGATTACAAACTAAACGAAATGGTTGCTCCTACCGTATCTAACACAGGTATGGCAGAGCACTACACATGTAACGCTGATGGTTGCAACTTGTACTTTACAAAGGTTGACGAAACATATCAAGAAGTTGCATACGAAACACTTGTAATAGCAAAAATCCCAACCCAACTAGTAGAAGCAAAGCCTGCTACATTGTTGGCTACAGGTAACGAAGAATACTACACAGCAGTAGTGGATGGTCAAACATCTTACTACGTAATGCAAGAAGGCACACTTGTTGCTACAACTTTGGAAGCAGTTACACTTGCTCAAAAGGTTTACAGCGGTGATGCAATTACTATCAATGCTAAGTCTCCAGTAGAGTTTGAAATCAAAAACCTAACGGAACAAAGCTTGTTGGCAGGTATGTTCTTTGACGTACCATGTACAGACGGCACAGTTTTGACAGTAAACGCAAATGCGGTTGTTGGATTTGACGGCGCATGCGGTAAAGACAAAACTTTGACTTTCAAATTTATGAACGGCGAAGCAGAAGTGTTTGCAAAAGAAGCAACATTGAGCTTCTACGAAGCATTTTGGAAGATTATGAGCCAAGGCGATCAACTTGTTGACGGCGACAAATTTGTTATCGTAAACGGTTACAGCTGGGCATTTTCTTCTAACAAAAACGGTCTCTACTACGAAGGCGTACAAATCACTCGTGAATACATCGACGGCGTTTACCTATACGCTCACTTCGATCCAAACAGCCCTGTACTTGTATTTACAGCAATCAACTCTTCTGTTGTAGAAGGTGCTTTCCACATTGTTCACCCAGACGGAACATACTTGTGCGGTGGTATGGGTTACCCACAATTTATCCCTAGCGAAAATACAGACACCAACTTGATGGCTGCTTCCTTCGTTGTTACAGTAAACGCTGGCTACAACGTTACTATGAAGGGTCAATACTTCAACTGGTGCTACCTAAGCGCTTGGAACGAAGTTACACCTCACTACTTCTTTGTTACTAACTCTGCTAACTACGGTTACTGGTTCTTTATCTACCGTTTGGAAAAGAGCTACGATGCTCACCAACACGTATACGGCAAACTAATTGCTGAACAACCTGCAACTTGCGAAAGCGAAGGTGTAAAGGCTCACTACAACTGCATCAGATGTGGTAAAAACTTTGACGAAAACAAAAACGAACTAGCTTCTTTGGTTATCCCAATGGTGCCACACGATTACGGCACACTTGTTGCTGCAACCCCTGCTGGTTGTGATACAGATGGTAACTATGCTCACTACAAATGTTCCATTTGCGAAGGCTACTTTGACGAAAGCTTCAACCCATTAGAAACAGCTACTATTGCAGCACGCGGTCACCAATACGGTGAGTTTGTAGAAGCTGTTGAAGCAACTTGCGAAGAAGCTGGCACAGTTAAGCATTGCTACTGCCCAGTTTGCGAAGGCTACTTTGATACCGAATACAACAAATTAGAAACAATCAACGTAGAAAAACTTGGTCACAATTTTGGCGCATTGCAAACTCAAAAGGATGCAACTTGCACAACATTTGGTACAAAGGAACACTACAACTGCCAACAATGTGGTTTCAATTACGATGCTGCTGGTCAAAGACTTACAAGTATCTATATTGATATGCACAACTACGAAAACGGCAAGTGCAAGGACTGTCAACACGTAAAACCATTGTCCGTAAGCGAAGCTAAGCAAGTAACCGATCCATCTGCTCTAGTAATTGTTAGAGGTATTGTAATCGGTTGCACAGGTAACTACGATGGTGGTTACTCTTGGCTAATCATCAAGGATTTGGACAACAACGAAACTTGCGCTATCCGTAAGAGTCGTCCAGAAGAATACGACGGCGAAAGAAAGTTGGGTGGCGGTTACTCCTACGCTCCAACAATCCCATTTGAACTAGGTGACGTTGTAGAGTTGCCAGTAAGCGTTACTCGCAACACAGCAACTAGAGGTGGCGAAACAAACAAACTTATGTTTATCTACCGTGGTGACTCCTTTGACGGCACAATCCCTACCGAACAACTTGTTGCTAAGTACAAGGTAGGTCAAGTAGATAGCTACCGTCTAAACCTAGAAGAAACATTGCTAGTAATCGACGATCAAGGCGATTTGGAAAACTTTGTATTGCAAAACGACAACCAATGGAAACTTGTTTGCATCAAAGGTACAGCTGACAAACCTCTTAAGATGACAACTCGCTCTGCTACCGAAGCAGGTAAAGGCGACATCAGCAGAGAATACATCTACTTGTTCTACGACAACCCAACAAGCCTTGACGGTCAAAAGGTAAACGGCGCATCCCCAGTATTTTCTAACTTTGGTAACCAATTCAACTTGACAAGCTACCTAAGCTCTATCTTGTTTGGCCAAGAAATCTACGAAGATCTAAACTGGTCACAACCATACGAATTTGTAGGTGAAATCTACTGCATGATTATCGGTGGCTCTACATCTTACTACCACTTTGTAGTAATGGATCCAGGCGACATCGTTAACGAAAGCTTTGAAGGCATTGTTCCAATTGCGGGCAAAGTATCCAAAAACACTTTCTTCAAATTCCAAGAAGAAAACGCTTCTAAACTTGGCATCACAGTTGGCAAAAACATCAACAGTGCTGTAGGTGTTACAGGCGTTGTAAACTGCGAAGATATGTGCAAAATCGGTATTGCTGCAGTTCAAAACCCAGTTATGAACAGCATCTGGGGTAAATCCAGCTACACATCTCACTACACCAATGCAGAAGGCAAAAACATCAACTTGACAGTTAACCATGCTGTTTTGGAACTAGAACAATGCAAAAAGTGGATTTTGCCAAACTACACAGTAGTAGGCTCTAAGAGTGGTTGGCTAAACTACACATCCGAAACTCGTCCATATTACGTATGCAACTGCTTGGTAGCAGTAGAAGGTCCAGATGATACATACATGGTTGGTTACGTATACAACAAGCGTGGCGACAATGGCGACGACAGCGTATATTACTACCTAAACATCTTGTACCAAATTTTGGAAGCTAAGTACTACGGTCAAGACACAGCAGATCTAGAAGCAAGACTTGCTTGTGACTCTTGCGTAGGCGCTATCATTCCTAAGGACGGCAGTGCAGTTGACGGTTACGATTACTTTGGCGCAGACAGCAAGTTTATCAACTACAGCAAAAACGGCAAAGAATTGATTACTACTGCAAGCACATGGAAGACATTTACAGGTTTGACATGCGTAAGATACTTCACAGAAGAACAATTGGATATGAAAATCACAGTTACTGCTGAAGATTTGAACTCCATCGACAGTATGCCACCACTTAAGGAAGGCGACGTAATCACTTTGAGAGACGCTTTGCACTTCATGATGCTACCATCCAGCAACGTAGCACCAACAATCATTGCAAGAGCAGTGGGCGAAGATATCCTAAGAAATGCACAAATCTAATAGTTGTTACAACTAAAATATTACAGGGGGTGTCACATTGACACCCCTTTGTTTTCGCCTACACTACGCAACGCTCTCACAACGCCGTTGCAACAATATGGCAACAAATATCAATTCCACAAACTAAAAAAGCCTTGGCATCACGCCAAGGCTTTTAAGTGCAAATTTAGTATAAAATTAGTGGTGCAAATAGAATATATAACTATTAATAAAAGCAAGTGTTGTTTCAACACAACTGCGGAACAAGCAAAAATAAATTGCTCGATGCCTATTGACATCGGCTAATGTGTGTGGTATAATGTAGTTACCATAAAGAGTGCGTAAGGGACAGCCCCGTTGACCGCACAGCAACCTGACAGACGTTAAGGTGCTAAAGGCTGAACGATGGGTAAAACGTTTATCTAGCTAGCAAGCCCATCGTTGCGATGGGCTTTTTTTTGTTGCTCTTTGTGGAAAATACATCGAAGGAGAAACAAAAATGACAGGAAAAGAATTGGAAAGGGTACTAAATCGCGGAATCGTTGTGCGTTGTGAGACAGCCGGCGAATTTGTTTCGTTGCTTAAGGCAGTAAAGGAGTGCGGCGGAAGATGGCTCAACGGAAAGGAGATTGTTTACAACGAGCAACAGTTGACGTCTACCGAGCCGTTGCCAACACGCTTGCACATATCGAGGGACTACAGGATAGGTTACGTTATGGGGATTTGTTTTCATTACGGAGCGTATCCAACGGTGGATTTTCGCAAATTTAAGACCGATCGTGGGGTGATTCACGCCACAGAAGAAACCCCCAGCGAAAACAAGCAATAGTTAGCAAACAAGTCCGCCTTGGCACCACGCCAAGGCGGGTTTTGCGACAAAGTGAAATTTGTTTAACGACAAGTTTCACTTTTTTCATTTTGTTGTAACAGAAATAGCACTAAATTGGGCTTTTTGTTGCGTGTTTGTAGTGTTAGGGGAGTTTTTTATTTTTTTGCGTATTTATATATATCACAAATGCGCAGGGGGGACTAAAATGCATTATCAATCTTACGTAGGAAAAAAAGTTATCTTAAAAGATGGTCGTACAAGTTGCATCATTGCAGTGAGATACACTGCATACGGGACTATTGTTGAACTGAAAAATGGCAGAAAGTTCAATTTGGATACTGATCTCAAAACTGGTGCTATATCCATTGTGGAAGAAACAACGCCTCCAGTCGCGGAAGACATAGAAGAAATCGTCAAGGAAGCGGTCAAGCTGTTTCATGGCATTGGTGCAGGTAGAAATCCATATGGGGAAGGTAACTATGATTTTTCCAAGCTAGTTCATGGTATGGGTTACGGCACAACAGCACAACGTATCTACCAAAGGTGTTGTTCAACATTAGGCTTTGCTATTGGTAAGCAAGGATTTTTTGCTCCGCAAAAAGTTTTGTATGCTACAAATGCAACACGGGAGGGGTACTCTGTGTGGATGTTGCCAAACAATTCGTTTACAGGCAAAAACAGTAGTGCGTGGGCTAACGTAATTAGACATGATACAATTTACGAAGTTCACAGTGATTGGGAAAAGGGCGACCAAACTACGCGCGTTACCTTTGTCAAGCAAGGTGATGGTCAGTACATATTTATGGGTGTGTATCGGTTTGAAGAGCTTATTCCGTATTCGGCAAAAGTTGATGGCATACAAATAAACTTTATCAAGGTTTACAAAAGAGTATCTATGTGTTATCCACAGTAAAGGGGGATTATGATTCGCAAACAGGATAAACCGTATGAAAACAGCTCGGAGCTTTATCGTTTATTAGAGTACTACAGAAAAAAATGGAAAGCACACTGTCGTGGGATAGGTGGGATGACGACATAACAAAGTGACTATTTAATACAACAAACACAAAAGCCTTGGCATCACGCCAAGGCTTTTTTACTGCTAATTGGTGTCAATTCACTAAAGTTTTGTAATTAAGTTGCAAATTTGATAGCATTTTGTTATAATTTTTACAGAAGGTTAAACAAAGGACACGTAGGATGATTTTTTGGGGATATTTTACAATTTTATTGGCTGTAACCTTGCTTATTGTCTTGACAGAAAAGGTATTTAGCAAGTTTATGTGTCAAGAGTATTGCCGTAAAATACTGCACATAGGTACAGTTGTGGCACTTCCGCTTGCTAACGTTTTTCTAGGCAAAGGAAGTATCCACTTTGTAGTAATTTGTGCAGTATTTAGCGTTGTATCTTTGTTGCTTTATCTATCAAACAAATTGCGTACCGTTGACAAGCGTGAAAAGCGTTATCCAGGTATTTTCTACTACGCATTGTCGCTGTTGACTTTGGCGGTTGTTTGTTACTTTTTTCCTAATTTAAGCAACTACTTTGGTATTGCATTCTTGGCTTTGGCATTGGGCGATGGTTGTGCAACTTTGATGGGTTACACCTTTAGGGGAGTAAAAATCTACAAAGATAAGACATTGGTCGGCTTTGTATCTTGCTTTGTTGCTACCTTCGTTGCCACTGCGTTGTATTGTGAGCTAAACCAAATGTCGTTTCAAGTGTACCACTTTGTTGTACTAGCAATGCTTGTTGCAATAGTCGAGTTGGTTGACTGGGGGCTAGATAACGTTGCTATCCCATTGGTGTTGTTTTTTGCATCCTATTGGGTGGCTGTTTCTCCTACGGCATTGATGGCTTTGGTTGTATTTGAAACGGTATTTTTGATAGTGTTTTTGGGTAGAGTCATTAGCTACTACGGATCGCTTGTTGCTGCCGGCATGGGCTTGTTGTTTTACTACTTTGGTGGGCTGTACTCGCTGCTTTTTGTAGTGGGTTGCTACGTTGTTATGTTGCTTGTTTCTTTGGTGAGCAAGCTGCTTAAAAACGACGTTTCTGGCGTAGTTAAAAAGACGGGCAAAAAGGACTTTGTCGAAATTTTTGTCAACGGCGTGTGGGCGATGATATCCATGGTGCTGTACGCTGTTTTTGAAAGTCAAGTGTTTTTTGTAATGGCGTTGATGTGTATTAGTCAAGGCTTTGTGGATTCGCTTGCATCTGACGTTGGTACGTTGTCTAAAAAGCAACCGTACGATATATTTAGAAACAAGCGTGTACCAAAGGGACTTTCTGGCGGTGTAACATTGCTAGGCAGTGTGGCTTCGTTGCTTGGAGCAGTAGTGTTTGCATTGGCAATCAAGCTGGTTTGCAACCTATCCTATCCGTTGGTTGCATTGGTAGCCGCAACAATATATATGGGCTCGGTTGTAGATTCAATTTTGGGCTCAATGGTTCAAGTAAAGTATCGCTGTACAAAGTGCAACGCACTTACCGAAAAGGAAGTGCATTGCAACGAAAATACAGTTGTAGAAAGTGGCTGTAGGTGGATAAACAACGACGTTGTCAACCTGTTGTCAGGCATGTTTGTATTTGCTGCAGCCTTTATTTTGTTTGTGTTTATGTAAGGAGAGTCTATGTTTGGATACATCAAGATGGATAGTTACGCGCCTGTAAAGTATCGCGATTACTTCAAGCGCAACTATTGTTTTTTGTGCCGCGCACTAGATAGACACTACGGCTTGTTTGCCAGACTGTTTGTTTCGTACGACGTGACATTTTTTGTGACATTGTTTTCGGAAGATAACTATTTGGCGGCGGTAGAAAAAATTAAGTGTTGCAAATCTACAAAAAAGCTTAATGAAAAATTGCGCGAAGAGTACGCCAAAAAGGTTGCTGCGCTCAATTTGGCGTTGGCTGCAGGCGAACTTAAAGATAACATCAACGATAAGGATAAGTTTTACGCAAAGCCAGTGTACCGTGCATACGGTAGGGTGTTTGGCAAGGTTAAACGCGACTATCCGTTGATGTGGGAAATAATAGAAGAAGGCCACAAGTTGATGGATCAAGTTGAGCAAGTCAACGGACCTATCGAAGATATCGAAAACTGCTTTGCTCATTTGGTAGGTAGGATAGCAAGAGAAGTGTTTTTTATCCAAGACGAAGACAAGGTTGCAATTATTCAGTACATTGCAAAGATGTTGTACTTTATGGATGCGGTAGACGATATCGATAAGGATATCAGACGCAACACCTACAATGCTCTTAAAAAATATGGCAGCAAAAAGCAATATACTACCCAAAACTACCATCAACTAAAGCAGCACTTGGATGCTCTCAAAAAGGATTTGCCACGTTGCCAAGGCCACAGCCTAAACGCTGGCGTTGTAAACAGAGTTTTGGACTTTGGCATTCCAGAAACAATTGTAAAAATTGCTTTCAAGGGGGTAGACCTATGAACTTTTACGTAGAAAATAAATCTTACGCATTTGTAAAAAAGGCATACAACACCGTTGCAAGCAACACTGCAAAGACTGTATTCAAAGCCTTTGTAATAAGCACCAAAGGAGGCTTTGATAAGCGCCCATACAAGCTTTTTAAAAAGAAGGGCATATACAACGTTGAGTACGTGCTTGTAGGCACTAGGGGGCTATCTAAAGCCATTAAATACACCAAGCTAGCAAAAAATCCAATATCGCTTACTTTGGTTGTAGATAAGGCGTTGAGCAAAAGAGTGCAAAAGAAACTGCTCAAAGTAAACAAAACGGTAAAAGTAATTGATAGAAAGGGCGTAGAGTCAAACGTAAACTTTTACAATTCCTTTAACAAAATTTTGTACAAAACGCCTACGGCAGACAACATTTTGGATGTAGACATAATGCATCTATACAAGTTTTACGAACCATTTATGCAATGCAAATTTTCGTCTTGCTTGGGACAAAACTTGTACGTTACCAAACGTGGCACGGTGCATTTTTGCCCGCTCAAACTTGACGAGAGCTTGGTAGGTACGCTAAAGGATACGGGCAAGTATTTTGACAGTCACAACTTTGCTACAGTTTTGAAAAACGCCATAGCAAAGCGTAACGACTGCAAGGCTAGTTGCAAGTACTTTGACTATTGTATGGGTGCGTGTCCAATGCAAGAAGGCTGTTGCGATTTTCCGCAACTGTTTGACAAAAATTCGGCGTATATTGACGATGTAATTTCCAACCAAAAAGACTTATCCAACCAAAACCATATGGTTGCAAGAATTGTTGTCAAAGATATGGCGTATGGAGAATAAAAAACCACTTGACAAAGGTGTGTAATAAGAGTATAATTTAATTACCTAAACAAAGGAGAAAAGTTGCTATGACAAACAATGATATGAAACAATACGAAGAACAACAAGCTAAAAAAAGACGCAAAAAGTCCAGTGATCGTGACGGATGTGACTGTTGCGATGAATGTAGCTGCTGTGGCGACGGTTGCTGCATTGATTGCTCTTGCGATGTATGCAGTTGCATGGAGTGTGACTGTTGCGATTGTTGCTGATAGCACACATTGCAAGCTTACAAAAACTGATTTTTGACGACTAAATTTTAATAATTAAGGCGCAGCGTTTTGCTGCGCCTTGTTTATTGTGAATTATCTTTTAGCAAACAAGTCCGCCTTGGCATCACGCCAAGGCGGTTTTTGTAGAATTGTGGTATAAATTTGCACAAATTAACAATGTAAAAATGATAAATATATTGACAACGCTTTGCAAATTTTGTAAAATATATTTGCTACACATTGATAATTTTATCTACGAAAAGGGAGATACTTTAACAAAACAGTATTCTCTCGCCTTTTCGTAGGGTAAAATGTGTAGCAGCTTTTGAGAGGGTACTTTTTGGGCGTCTCACTAGTTGAGGCGCTTTTTTTATTTGATTATAGTGCATTTGTACGTGCATTTCAAGAGTATTCAACAAATTGTTGAGCGATATAAACTAACAGTTGACTTAATTTTGTAGAAAAAAGTTGCAATTTGCTGTAAAATGGGTTGCAGGGAGGAAAAAATATGTTAGGAGACAAAATCAAAGAGCTGCGTGCTCAAAACAATATTACACAAAAGGAGCTTTCTGAAAAGCTGTTTGTCACTGCTCAAGCGGTATCACGCTGGGAGAAAAACGAAGTAGAGCCATCTATAAAAACATTGACCGAACTTGCAAAAATTTTCAACGTATCGGTAGATGAGTTGCTTTCCGAAGATCCAATTCAACAAACTGTTGAGCCGGAGCTTGACCAAGTAGAAGAGTGAAGTCGGATCGTAGCCATGTCGTTCTGTGAGCCAAGGAGTTGTTATCAGGTCTTGTCTTCCTAAGACCGCT
>JAZQUN010000034.1:0-2480 GCA_045631385.1 Clostridia bacterium | reverse complement strand
ATTTCGTAGCCCAAAAGCTTGTCTACGTCAAATAGGCAGTTTTTGATGCGATTTGCTAGTTTTACTGCATCTAGCGGTGTAGTTGTCGTGATAAATTGCGCCATTTTGTTGTGCAAGATGCCGTAGAATAGCTGATCGGTTGGCACTTTGCCTAGACGCAAGGAAATTTCGTGTTGGAGTTGGGTGTGTGTTAGGTGTGGGCACAAATCTAGCGCGATTTGGTAGCGTGCGGATACTCCTGCTACGTTGTTACGAGCAATGCGTGCCGACGTATCCAAAATACAGATACCGCTTAAGCCGTAATCCTTGAATTGTACTTCGCCTTCCGTTTGGTAGACAGAATTGCCGTCTTGCATAAGGTTGACGGTGGTTTTTAGGCGTAATCCGTTGATAACCTTTGGCATATTGGCAATTTTGACAGGAACAAGGCTTGGTTGGGTTGGGGTTAGATAGTTTGCAGGGATGATTTGATCCAGATTTGGTAGTTGTGCTTGGCTTCCGCTACCGCATGCTAGCACTACTTGGTTACATAAATGGCTGTGAGTATCGGTGGTAACTACGAACAAATCCTTGTTTTTGCTGATTTTTTGCACGGTTTGGTTGAAAATTGCTACGCCTAGTCGTGATGCAGCAATGCGAAGGCAATCGACCACCGAATTGGCGTTGTCTGTTACCGGATAGGCTCTGCCGTTTGAGTCGGTGTAGGTGAAAATGCCAAGCGAGTTGAAAAATTGCTTGATATCATCAATTGCGTAGCGTTGCAAAAGGGCAGCGACAAAGTTGTTGTCGTTGTAGTTGTTGCCAACGCTGACGTTGTAGATGTTGCACTTTCCGTTGCCGGTTGCTGAAATTTTTTTGCCGACACGCTCGTTTCGTTCGAGCAAAGTGACGTGATAGCCACATTTTGCAGATGCGATGGCGCATACTAGACCAGCCATTCCGCCGCCGATTACCACTCTTTCCATAAATTTACCCCACAAAAATTGGTTACTTTATTATTTTACATTAAAATTTGCCATTAGTCAACAAGCAATTATTAATTGCTTGAATAATTGGCAAATCGGTGACTATTGTGATGAGATTTTGACTTTGATTTACCGAAAAAACTTGCAAATTGGGTAAAATTGCTAGACATTGCGTAAGCTCGGAAAGCAACCGAAAGCCGTCTAACGAGTGAATTACGTTGGTTATGATGGTTTGGTTTTCGCCCGTTTGCTGTGTTACTCCTAGCAGTTGACTAGGTGATGATGCGGATGAAACTAGCGTGCCGTAATCGGTTGGGTTGTAGATGCTGCGTACGTTGATGGGAACGTTTGCAATGCGGGAATAGGTGACGGCATCGGGATGCAAAACTTGTGCTCCTAGCTTTGCCATTAGGTACATATCGTCGTAGCTGATACAACGCACAGTTTGTGGCAAAGTTACCGTGCTGGGATTTGCCAAACACACGCCGTTGACATCAGTGAAGTTTTGGTAGAGCGAGCAATTTAGTGCGCTAGCAACAAGGGCAGCAGATACGTCGCTACCGCCACGAGAAAACAGTACGCGACTGCTTGAGTTTGCTCCGTAAAAACCACCTGTAACAAAACGCTTGTGTTGATTGTATGCACTACTAATTTGACAAAAAGTTTTTGCAACGTCGAGCGTTGTACCGTCAAAAGCGAACAGTGTTTCGGCATCAATGTAGGGCATATCTAGATAGTGTGCAAATATCTTTGCAGACATTTCTTCACCCTTGCTGACGGTGTTAAAATAGCTATTTTTTGTTACTATGTCTGTAATAGTATTTAATAAAAGGGTGTCAATTTGATTATATTGGCACTTTTTTGCTAGTTTTTGATACTTTTGAGCAATTTGGTCAAACAATGACACATCGGGCAGTCGGCTGTGTAGTTGCATCAAAAGATCGGTTACTTTGGTATCGGTTGGGTGAGTTTTTCCTACGGCAGATACCACTACTGCGACGGTGTTTGAGCATACTTGTTGCTTTACTTTTGCGGCGTTGTGATGGGTACAACATGTACCGCCAAACTTGGAAACTATCATAACAAAAGTATATGATTCTGCTTGCCAAATACTGCATTTCAGAGCAAAAATTGGCATAAAAAAAAGCCTGCTTGATAGCAGGCTGTTTTAGTTTAGTTTGTAATTAGATAGTTGGCAAATAGGCTACGCACAACACTACTGCAACGCTGCAAGCAAGTGCCAAAACAAATGTTAGCCAGTTGTTTTTTAGTACGGATTTGAAGGTCTTTTTGTTTGTATTTTTCATATTACACCTCGATGCCCCAAATGGAGACTCCTGTTTCTTTGCTGGTCAAACGCAATGCGTAATCCAATATTTGCTTAAGCTTTGTTGCGTCAAGATAGCGTTGAATCTTGCCGTCGTGCATTGCTGAGATGATACCTGTTTCTTCGCTGACAACAATTGCCGTTACGTTTGGCAACGTTTCGGAAATACCGATAGCTGCACGGTGACG
>JAZQUN010000033.1:0-22813 GCA_045631385.1 Clostridia bacterium | reverse complement strand
AAAAAAGCGACTGCAAGAGCGTTTCTTGCAGTCGCTTTATGCGTTTTTGGGGTTGTTAACTAATTACAAATTAAACTTTAATAATTAGTTTCTAGACTGTGTAATAGTAATAGTTACATCGCCTTCTGGCATTTCAAACTCAAATTCGTAAGTGCCCCTACCATTTATAGATTGTCTATTGAGCACTGTAGTTTCAACACCATTAACAGTATACTTAACCGTAACATAATATCTGGTATTTCTGCTGTTGTTTGTCAACGTAATGGTAAACTTTTCACCTGCAGTTGCTTCAGCTCCGTTTGTAATACCAGTGTAGTCTATGTTGTTAGCACTATCCGTAACAGTAATTTTGTACTTGATTTGTTCCCATTGAGCAACAAGTGTTACGTTGCCTGCTGGCGTGTAGGTGTCGCCTGCTTGATAAGTATTAGTGCCGTCAGACCAGCCCATAAATATATAGCCATCACGAGTAGGTGTTGGAAGACCTACGGAGTTGCCAGGCGTTACTACCATTTCTTGAACAGCAGAGCCACCGTTTGCATCAAATGATACAATAAATTCTTTAGACATGATAGGGCCTGTTACTATCATGTATTGGTTACAAGATGCAAACAATTCGCCAAGTGAAAGCATCGAACTTGCACCATAGTGAGCCCAGTCTGTAG
Source organism: Clostridia bacterium (assembly GCA_045631385.1). Lineage (GTDB taxonomy): Bacteria > Bacillota > Clostridia > Christensenellales > CAG-314 > RGIG5495. The sequence goes on along the minus strand of JAZQUN010000033.1, from coordinate 22,148 downwards.
CGTCGCCTTCTGCGTAATCAGTGTGTTCATTTGTACTATCTTTCTTGGAAAGAAGTTGATGTGTATCAATGAAAATCGAGTTTGGAATAGCTTCGTCTATGTTTGGATTTTGGATTGTAGGTGCTGGAGCGCCGTGCAGAACAAAGTTCAAACCTGCAAGTGGACCTGTAGCAAGTACATTACCATTAGCAGCTGAATTGTAACCAGGAACAGAACATAGTTGTTGACAGTTTATTATCTTACCTGCGTTGACTGTTTCTGCATATACCCAGTCGTTTGGACCGCCGTTTTCTGTGGTGAAATCTGTATCGTTGATAGCAATACCGGCATTGATAAATGCAATACCGCCACCAGGGATTCTAGTATTACCTGCGTATCTAGTTGCGTTACCTGCAAATGCGCTTCTTACACGTTCTACAAGGATCTTTTCGTTTGCAGCGTAGTTTTCTGCCCAATGTTGAGAGCAAGCATCGGTTTCACCTTGCATCCACATAAAGCTGCGGATTTGTACGTCGTAGTCAACTTCTAGACCAGTGATTGCACTTTGAACGTACTCGATCATATCATCTGTAAGTGTTGTGGATTTACCATTTACTGTACATGCAGACATCCATTGTGCAGCCAAGCCCGTACCTGCTGCAGCGTACTTGATGATGTACCATTGCTCATCCTTAAGCCCTTCGGTTGTTGCAAGGTTGTGAGCAAGGGCAAGTTCTGGACCAAAGTAAGTATTTGATTGACCGCCTATACCTAGTTGATATTTTTGGAAACCTTCGTTACTGAAGTATGTTTGCAATGTGTTAGAAACAACTTGTCCGTTACTATCCACTGCAAAGTTGATGTTGTTGTAGTTAATGTATACGTTAGAGAAGTTGAAGTTGCCGTATTTATTTTTAACATCTTGTGTGATTGGAGATGCACCAAACATGTTGGATTGACCAGCCATAATGATAACGTTTACGTTAGGCTTATCTGTATCAACAAATGTTGCAGTAGATTGGCTGTCCGCCTTCATGTTTACTTTCCACTCACTAATGTTTTTAACGCCATCTTCAAATACTGCTACCCAGTATACTGTATGTGTGCTACCAGGAACAAATTTGTTACAGTTCATTTCCAACAAGGAGTGACCGTTGTTTGGACCAAGGTAATCTAGCAATGTGTAGCCTGCTGGGTCTGGGCCACCGCAGTTGGTTTCATCATAGATAATTGCAGGTTCGGTATATTGCAAGGTAGATAGCTCGCCGTCAATGTAGTAACCGAAACCAAGTAGTTCTCTGTCGTAACCAGCAATACAGTTGATACCAAGTGTTGTAAATGGAACTGCATCGTTGATTACTAGGTCGTACTTGCCTTCGCTCATAATCGCTGTTTGACCTGCACCTGTTGCACCATTGTTTGGAGTTGTTGCTGGATCTGCCCAAGAAGCATCAAAGCCTGTTACGACTTCGCCGTTTGGAGCATTGTACGTTTTACCAACGTAACTATCATAAGTATGTGTATCATTATAAACAACGTTAGCCCAACCGGATACGCTGAAGTTACCGTCGAAGAACCAGTATTGAGTAACTTCGTCAGAGATGTTTTCTAGTGCCATTATTGTTACATAACAACCTGCACTAATTACATTGCCTGTTGAAGGGTTGGAGATACTGATAGTAATATACTTTTTGCCAGTTGAGTTTGTATCTACAGTAGCAATTTGGTAGTCAGAAATTTCTTGTGCTTTACCATTGCTGTCAACGGAAGTTACTTTGAAGTCATCTTCGGTAAATACATAACCCTTGTTGTACGTAGTCTTTTTAGTAGTTACAATCAAGCTGTTGAATTGGTCTACAACGTCAACAACTACTTGAGCGGAAACCGTAAAGCCAAACTCTGTGTAAGAAACGGTAACTGTCTTTTGTCCTGCAAAAGTAAAGTCGTCACCTGTAACTACCAAATCTTCGGCAGTAAGGATTCTGTTAGAGCCATAGTTGTATTTTACAACTGCACTAGTGATGTTAAACTCTTGACCAGCAGAGTAAAGTGTTGTTGCAGAAATAGTAAGGCTTGTAGGCTTCTTTTGAGTTACACGATACCAAGGGCTGTAAGACTTGCTTTCAATTTCGACAGTTGTGTTTTCTTCAAAGATTTCGCAACCATCTGCAAGCTTTACAGAGTAGTTGTCGTAGCTACCATGTGGTTGGCTAGTGTTTGCTGGGTTTTGACGATACTCTTTGTTGATAAGCATTACGCCATCGTGGATAGTAAGCAATGGTGTTTCGCCTTCGTAAAAGTCTTTAGCGTTAAATGCACCGTTGTTGCGGTCCAAAGTATCGTTTGGTGTGTTGTTGTATAGGAAGTATCCACCGTAAATGTTCATATTGCCGCCAAAACCAGCGTAAATAAGAGCACGGTTGGAGTTTTCGTTTTTCATTGTGCCGTTTACAGCATCAGGATTACCGTTGGAATCTAGCGCTGTACCGATAGGGTCGCCTGCGTAGGAGTCAGCAATAAATGCACCGCTGTAGATATCTACGTAAGATGGTGTTGCGTATGGTGCCCAAACTGCATAGATGGAGCTACGCATCTTGATGAAACCATTACCAGCACGGTCGATGAGGTTTAAGCTACCATTGTCGGTTACAAAGAACAATGCACCAACGTCGCTGTTGGAGTTGTACGCATCGCCACAAAATACTGTGATGCTGTGACCGTTTAGGTTGATTGCCACATTTTGTCCAACGATGTTTACAGCGTTGTAGTACTTGGATGAGCCACTTACCAAAACGTGTTCTTCACTGCGAGCAGCACCAGTTGACTTTGTAAGGTCGATTTCTAGGTCTTGAACAAGCTTGATTTCTACGTTGCTTTCTTTAACTGCAGCGCGAAGTTGCTCTAGTGTGCTAACTTGCTTTTCGATGTACTCAAATGCAAATGGGCTGAAGTTTGCAGTCTTAAATGTGATAGTACCTGCAACTTCGTCGTAAACGGCATTTTCAATTAGTTCGCCGTTGTGGTAAACGTTCATTGTAGCCAAAGCATTTGGAGCAGATACGACAAGTGTAACCATTTGATTTTCTGCAAGTCTTCTCTTTAGGTTGGTCACCTTGATATCGTATGCGTACGCCTTTGTGCCTTCGCTTACTTCGATAGTATTAGATGGGTCGGTTGCTTCAAATGTAACTGTAACAGGAGCTGTAGCATCCAAAATTGCATCTGCAGGAACAGATACTTCTGCAATTACAAGGTCGTTGGATCTCAACGAGAAGTTTACGCTAGACTCGCCATCTACAAGAGTTTTTGTTTCGGTTGCAATGATGTCTGCATTTGCAAAGTCATCAAAAGATGCACTACCGTCGTAATCGGAGCCAAAGCTGTCACTTTCGTAAGTAACTTGTGTTGCAAGCACGTTGATACCAAAGTCGATAGTTGGCTTGTAGTTGCCAACGTAGTTAGCTTCGTTGCCAACGTTTTCGTCCATATCAACCTTTACGATCACAAAGTCTGCCTCGTTAGGAAGCAAAACAGAGTCCGATCTGATTACGTTTGCAGAGAAGAAATCTAGAGTAGCGGCGTAATCGATAGCATTTTCGCCAGTAAACGCTTGAGCTACAACTGCTTCACCTTCTTGGTTGGCTTCCTTGGAGCAAGTGCTTACAGTCAAAATGTCGGATAGGTAAAAATCTTCGCCGTTTCTGTTTTTGCCTGCAGTTTCTTTTACAATGTTCATGTTGGCTTTGTATTTCAACGCCAAAGAACCTTTGTTTTCAATTCTCAATGCAACTACTTCGGTGTGTCCTGGTTCCCAAAGACCCTTTTGGAACAAGTCGTTTGCACCATCAAGATCGTTCCAGTTTGCACCGTCAAGTGTATATTGAACGTCAATATCCAAATTGCCCGCTTGGATAACGTTGCTACCAGATGTTGCACTGTCAGTAAACCATGCCCATGTTGTTCCCACAAGCATGCATGTACACAAAATTACAGCAAGTATGCTGATAACCATCAATTTCGTCGTTTGTTTCATAGTAAAACTCCTTAAATTGAAGTAACTGTCCACCATCCGTCAGCGCCTTGAACTGCTTGGTAGCCTTCTGCTACACAAATGGATGGATCGAATTGGAATGTTCCACCATAGATAACAATGTCGCCACCTTCTCTTTCCCAAAGCCATGTGGAAGGTACATTTTTACCACCTTTGCCAAATGTACCACCGTAGATGGATACCTTGGCACCGTACTCTGCACAAATTACACGTTGCTTTGCATTTGTACCTGTGTAGATAAATGTTCCGCCATTGATTACAACTTCGGACGTATCGCCACCAGCATAAACCAAGTAACCAGCTAGCCACTTTTTGTTTGCAGTGTCGTAGTAACCAGAGTAAGTAACGTCACAGCTGTTGACAGTAACTTTACCACCTTGAACGTTTAGGCCACCTCTTTCGGATGTAAGTACAAGTTGGTTGATTTCAACTTCGCCAGCTTTGCAGTGGAATCCGTATTTGGTACCAGCGACAACAATGTTTAGGTTGTTTACGTAAAGTTTGCCCCAGTTTTCGATAGAGCCTTTCATGTTGTTTACGATAGTACCATCACCAGTAATTTGCAAATCGCCGTGGTTTACAATTACGTAGTCGTCGTCTGTACCGCTGATTGTCGAGTTGTTGGTGTTTAGTGCAAGTGTCTTGTTGCTTGCAAGCTCGGCTTGTACGTCGGTAAGGTTCATGTTTTCAATGATACCTTGACCACCTTCGTCAAACGCTCTGTAAAGATCGTCGTTGTTGAAAATCGTATGAACAGCAGGTTGATCAGTGTTGGTGTCGTATTGATCGTTGAAACTATCACTTTCGTATGTGTATTGTGATGCATACAAACGAAGTCCCATTTCGATGAATGGAAGTTCTTCACCAGGCATTACGTTTGTTTCGTTGCCTACTTCTTCTGGCATGGTAAGTACGATTACTACAATTTGTGCAGTATCTTCACCAGGAAGAAGTGGCGCATTGTCACAAATTTTTGGATCTGCTTCAAACAAAGTGTTTAGCGTAACGTTGTTTAGCGCATTGTTGCGTGTTTCAAACATTGCAGGGATATCTGTATCCGCTACGTTTACGCCATCTCTGTATTCGTCTTGAACGTAAGTACCAACTTTGATGTAATCGGTAAGCTTAAATTCTTCGCCGTATACGTTTACAGAGCCTTGGTTGTTAGCAATGTTGATGGATAGCATATATTTGAATGCTAGCGTACCGATGTTGGATACTCTCAAGTATACTCTTTCGGTAAATCCTGGCTCGTAAAATGCACCTTCGGCGAAAAGCTTTGTTGTTTCGTCTACAGGTTGCCATTGGTTAGACCATCTTGTCTTGTACTCTAGTTGCACGTCAAGTGTACCAGCAGTAATTGTGTTGTTACCACTGTTTGCACTATCAGTAAACCACGCAAACGTTGTGCCAAGCACAAGAGAAAAACATAAAACTAGCGCAAGAATACTTGCAAGTAATGTTTTTTGGGCAATTTTTCCCTTTCTCATTTGGGTGTCCTCCTTGGTTTTTTTCAGACTACGAAATATTTATAATTTTTTATTAATAGAAACACTATTAGATATTAAATTGTACCCCCCCCACAAACAAGTGTCAATTGTTTTCAACAATTTGGCGCAAACTTTACACAAATTTTACATTTTATCATGCAAAACCACTACTTTTCACTAAAAAACACAGTCCAAAGGACTGATGATATCCACAACGCCACACTTTGCCAAAACACTCCAAATATCCACAATTCGAACAAAAAAGACTTTTGAATATTATTTTTTCAACCATACTGCAATCAAATAAAAAAACCTAACACGTACACGCTTTAGTGTTCGCATTAGGTTTAGATTGGTACCCCCAAGGGGATTCGAACCCCTGTTTTCGCCGTGAGAGGGCGACGTCCTAGGCCTCTAGACAATGAGGGCATATTTGGTTTGCTTTGTTAGTATAGCACAACTGCATCAACTTGGCAAATGATTTATGCACATTAGTAGCAACCATTTTGCAACAAAAATGGCAGGTGTATCCCTGCCAAATTTGCTTTATTTGTTGATTTTTGCGTTAAGTTTTTTGCTGGTGTGCTTTACAATTAGGTACACCGTTAGCCAAATTACAAGGTAAGCGGCAACAAAGATTGCTGTAAAAATTACTACCACTTGCCACACAAACGGAATCCAGCTGTTGATTAGGTAGCAACCTAGGTATATCACGTACAACACTGATAGATGTATGCCCAAGCTTTTGCCTAACGACCAACCTTCTATTTGGTTAAACACACTTGCGCCTGCTTGCACAAAAGCAAGCACGTAGGTAGATACCGTAGCTAGTAACATTTGAACGCCGTCAAAGGTAATTTGCGTACCTGTTAGGCTGATTATCCAAAGAACAATTGCCATGATGATTGGTCCAAAACCGCCAAACATCAAGCCTCTTTTGAAAAACTCTTTCACGTACTTGTTCATAGTCCAAATCTCCTTTTTACACTAGTAATTTCTCTACGAGAAACGTAGTCGCTGTAACCGTTGTCAAATACCACTTGCAAGCTGCCGCCTACCGATACGGCAAACTTTTTGACGTGATTTACGTTGCAAATGCAACCTTGATTTATCTTTACAAAGTCGCAAGGCAACATTTCCGTCAACACTTTGATGCGTTGCTTGATAAGATATTTTTTGCTGCCCACCCAACAACTCACCACGCCACCATCGGTAAAAAAGCAGACGATATCACTGGGGTAAAGTACTTCTACTTCTTCGCCGGCATATCCCAAAATGCTATCCTGCTTGGCATCGTTGCAAAGCCTTTCTATTTGACAAACGGTGTCATCCACCTTGTTACAAACCACCGTAACGCTTGGCTCGGCAAGTTTGTCCACTATTAAATTGAACTTCATTTCCGTTCCTCCTTAAACACATTGTATCACTTGTGCTAAAAATTGCAACACTTATTTGCTTTTTGGTGCAAAAAAACTACTATTCGGCAAAAAGGTGCCCTGCAAGCAGGACACCAAGTGTAATTGCGACCAATCAATACCTGGGTTTTATAGAGGAGATTAAACATAAACACAAAAAGAGTTTACAGTGTAGTAATTGATTGGTCAAGTGCATTATACTCAACCATTATTAAACGAACCTTAAAAACAGAGCTCTGTTGAAAAAGTTTTGACTAATTACTCAATTTGTGCTACCTTGTATTAAGCACTTCAGTTGCTTTTAAGACAAAATTTGTACAATTTAGGCAAATTTGTAGGAGATAAAACTATGAAAATACTAATTATCGACGACGAAATTAATCTAGCCGATGCCATTGGCGAACTTTTTAGACAACATAAGTACGTGGTTGACGTTGTTTACGACGGCGAAGATGGTCTGTACTGTGCCAAAAACGGCGATTACGACGTTGTACTACTAGACGTAATGATGCCAAAAATGGATGGCTTTGAAGTTATCAAACGTCTGCGTGAAAACAAAAACAGCGTTCCGGTAATTATGCTAACCGCCAAAGACGACCTTCAAAGCAAGGTGACGGGGCTGGATTTAGGTGCAGACGACTACCTGTCCAAGCCGTTTGCTATGGAAGAGTTGCTTGCTCGAGTACGCGCTCTTGCGCGCCGCCACTCCGAAATTGTAGTAGACACAATTTCGTACCACGACATAACCCTTAACACACGCAACTACACGCTATCCTGTGGTGAAAAGTGCGTGGGCTTGGGCGCAAAAGAGTACAACGTACTACACTTTATGCTTACCAACCCAAAGCAAGTACTTTCTAAAGATATGATAATCAGCAAAGTGTGGGGATTAGATAGCGACATCACCGAAAACAACGTTGAAGCATACATATCTTTTTTGCGCAAAAAGTTGTTTTTTGTTGGTAGCAAAGTAACTATCTTAAGCAAGCGTATGCTTGGCTACTACTTGGAGATCGAACGTGATTAAAAAACTTAAGAAAAAAATTGCATTGATAAACTTGATACTTGCAGGTATCATCCTACTGACAGCGTTGCTTGTTGTGTTTGTAATTGGCTCGTCACGTATCCAAATGGAAACGGAAAGGTTGATGATGAGCGTGCTTATGGGCAAAGTATCCCCACAGGAACTACAAACCAGCGAAGAATTTAAGGACTTGTCGCTGATAATAATTGACGAAAACACCAAGCAGTTTGAAATATTTACTGCCCCAGGAGTACGCCTTGATGACGAAATCTTGCGCGAAGCCATACCCGAAATACTAAACAAAACAGACGATAGTGGCTTTGTGTTGGGTATGCGTTGCAAGTATGTAAAAACATATGACCCCGTTGCAGAAGTAACCAGCATTGTGCTACTAGATGGCTTTGCTCGTAGCAGCAACTACGGTAGCTACTTTTCGCTATCGGCGTTGCTTATCTTTGTAAGTTTGGGCTGCTTTTTTGCAATCAGTACCATACTAGCAAACATTGCCTTGCAGCCAGTAGAAGACAGCTGGAAAAAGCAAACGCAATTTGTGGCTGATGCCTCGCACGAACTAAAAACTCCACTATCCATAATAATGGCAAACACGGACATAGTTATGTCCCATCCGGACGAAACTGTCGCCAGCCAAATGAAGTGGATAGAAGCAACACGAAGCGAATCGCAACGCATGAACGAATTGGTATCCAACCTGTTGTTTTTGACCAAAAATGACAGCGGATTGCAATTCAACCGCGAAAAAGTAAACTTTAGCGACTGCGTAGGAACTGCCGCATTGAGTTGTGACGCTATCTTTTACGAAAACGGCAAAACGTTTAACTTTGACGTTCCACTAGATATCTTTGTGTACGGAAACAAGCAGCAATTGCAACAATTAGCAACCATTTTGCTGGACAATGCCAACAAATATAGCAAAGGTGCAGGAAACATTAAGCTGGATTTGCAAACGCACGAAAAGTACGCGCAACTAACCATCAGCAACGACAGCCATGAGTTGACAAGCGAACAGCTTTCACGAATGTTTGATAGGTTTTACACCTTGGACTCATCTCACAACAAACAATACAGTGGCAACGGACTTGGTCTTGCCATTGCAAAAACTATTTGTGAGACGCACAACGGAAAAATAAAAGTGGATCACCAAGGCGGTCGTACTACCTTTACTGCAACTATTCCTTTGTACGACAGCAAAAAAGCTCAACGCTTGATAAAAGACAAAAATTGAAACAATAAAAAAACGCTTTTCGGTTGAAAAGCGTTTTTTGTTTTAGTTGTTGTAGTGCTTTGCCAAGCCACCAAGCGACGTTTCGCGGTAGCCTGCGTGCATATCCTTGCCCGTTTCGTACATTGTTTTCAGTACGGTGTCAAGGGATATCTTGCCACTATCCGTCAAAAAGCCCGCTAGATTTACGGCATTGATTGCGCGCATTGATGCCACGGCGTTGCGCTCGATACAAGGGATTTGCACCAAACCGCCAATAGGGTCACAAGTAAGACCAAGATGGTGCTCCAAAGCAACTTCGGCAGCGTACTCTATTTCGTCAATAGACATGCCCAGCATTTCTGCCAAACCACCTGCCGCCATACTGCAAGCAACACCCACTTCTGCCTGACAACCGCACTCTGCACCACTGATGGATGCGTTGTGCTTTGCTAGGTTGCCAATTAGTCCGGCAGTCATCAAGCCATGCAAAACGTCTTGCTCGGTCAAGTTGCTGTTTTCCTTTTCGAATCTAAATACTGCTGGCAACACACCGCAAGAGCCACAGGTTGGGGCAGTAACAATTTCGCCACAGCTTGCGTTTTGCTCGCATACGGCAAATGCATACGCCGATACCATACGGTTTTCGTAGGTGCGTGGAGTTTCGTTTGGTAGTTGTTTAAGCAATTTTTTTGCACGGCGAACAACGTTTAGTCCGCCTTCCAAAATGCCTTCGCTTTGCAAACCTTGATCGATGGCAGCGTTCATGCATTGCCACATTTCCTTTAGGTAGTCGTAAATGCCTGCACCTTCTACTTGCTCGACGTATTGCCACAAGCGAAGTGCGTTTGATTTGCAATATGCTTTGATTTGCTCAAAGTTTTTGTGTGGATAAATTGGCGCAAATCCGCTTTGGCTTTCGCCTTCTACCACGATAGAGCCACCGCCAACGCTAAACACACGCATAGTTTGTGTTGCGTTGTCAAAATTTGCCACCAAATCCATTGTGTTGGGATGTGGCACTTGCGTAGACAAGTCAAACACAACGTCAACGTTGCTTTGCGCAAAAGCAGCAATAATTGCCCTATCCGTGCCGTGCCCTTTGCCCGTCAAGGCAAGAGAGCCGTACAACGTAACAGAGTAGCTGCTTGCATTGGGATAGCGTTGCAAAAACTGTTGCACCGCTCGTACTGGTCCCATTGTGTGCGAACTAGATGGGCCTATGCCACGTTTATACAAATCCTTGATAGTTATCATTGCTTTTTCTCCATTACGATAGTAACAGGGCCATCGTTACATTGGTTTATTGTCATATCTGCACCAAACACACCCATCTTTACGTCTACGCCGTATTGCGCTAGCAACTTTTGAAAGTTGAGATAAGTTTGGTTGGCCAGTTGTGGATTTTCTGCAGCAACAAAAGATGGGCGGTTGCCATGAGTTGTATCTGCCAAAAGAGTAAACTGAGATACCAACAAAATTTGCCCGCCAACGTCTAGTACGGATAGATTCATTTTGCCGTTGTCGTCTTCAAAAATACGCAAGTTGGCAATTTTTTTGGCAAGGTAATCGGCATTTGCTTGCCCGTCACCCACTTCTACACCAAGGTAAACAACCAATCCCTTGTCTATTTGGGATACGCAACTACCGTCTACCCACAAATTGGCACTTTTTACACGTTGAATTACTGCTTTCATAGTTAGTACAAAGAGCGATTGATTGCAATCGCTCTATCCTTGTCATTATTTATTTAGCCACTCGATAAACTTTTCGAATTGAGCCTTAAGTGCTTCTACCGAACCGTTGTTGTCGATGTAGTAATCGGCAATAGAAATTGGGCCGCCCTTTTCCAAGTTTTCAATTTCAGAAATATCACGACTACGTGCTTGCTCTGCTGTTAGTGGGCGGAATTCGCGCTCTGCCAAACGTTGATAACGAACACTGCTGTTTGTAGTAATTGCAAGCACCACCAAGTCTTCGCCAAACTTTTCACGCAAGATTTTGTACTCGGACCAGCTGTACAAACCATCCAAAACGGTGTTGGTTTTTTCTAGCTTCTCGGTAATTTCATCCAAAAGCAAAAACGCAAATGCACCCATGCCGTATTGCTTACGCAAACCTTCACGCATTGCGCGTTCGTTTGCTTCGTTGATTTCTAGACCTTGTTTTTTAAGTTGTGCTACAGTTACTCCGCCAAAGTAAACCTTTTCCCAACCAAGTTGAGTGAAAAACTCTGTCAATACGGATTTACCACTACCACACATACCTACTAATGCTACTGCTTTATTTGCCATATATTTTATCTCCCATGTGTTTTTATTAATTATATCAAATTTAATCACTTTTGCAAAGTGTTTTGTAACAATGACAATATAAATATTTACAAAAACACCCTTGACCAAACTGCTTTGCCGTGCTATAATTTTATTTTGAGAGGTATGCATATGCAAAAAGATTTTTCACAAATAACCGACCTAGCGTTTTATCTATATCCAACCATTCGCAAAAGTTTTCGCTCTTTGGTTGCACTAAAGCCATTGGCACTATCCACAACTCAACTTGTTTGTCTAAACACCGTTGACACTATGGAAAACTGCACAATGTCCGCCCTTGCAAAAGAGTTGCAAATGAGCAACCAACAACTTACCAAGGTTGTAGATGCATTGGCAGATATGGGCACGGTAGAACGCAAATACAACGAAAAAAACCGTCGTCAAATACTTGTTTGCACCACTGCAAAGGGACAAAAACTGCTAGCTGATTTGCGTGCCGAAGTTGCAAAAAAACTTACTGCTTTGTCCAACTCACTACCAGAAGACGAATCCAAAGAGTTGTTTGCAAGCATTGTAAACCTACTAGACAACCTAAAGCGTCTTGACGACAAATACAAAAAGTAACCACAACAAATAAGGGACTTGCCTAAACGCAAGTCCCTTTTATATTGTCTATTCAGTTTGTTCAACCGTTTCTGTAGGTTGATCTGTGTCTGCTGCACCTTGCAACTTCTTCAAACGCTTTTCCTTGTTTCTTCTTACGGCTTTACGAATCATTTCAAAAATTGTGATACCAAAGCCAACAACAATGTAAACGTAGTAAGTCAAGCTGCGGCAGGTAAGTACTACCCAGAACAAAACGTCTTCGGCAGTCTTGGTAAATGCTGCCATGAGTATTGTTTCAAACGCACCGCTGTTACCTGGTGTTGGTACTACTGTTACCGAAAGTGTCGAGTACACGTTGAGTGTAACTACGTCAAACCAAGTGCTAATACCGTCAGGATCTGGCAAGCCGTTGAGCGCGCGCATTACAAAGTAAGGTAAGGAAAATACCAACGTTACTTCGGCTGCACACAAAAGCAACAACACCAAAAATCTCCATGGGTGGTGAATCATGATGGAAAACGCCGCCTTGAAGTCCTTTACAGCCTTAAACGCTTTGTTTTGCACCTTTTCTTCCTTTTTGACAATTCTAAGCTTTGCGCCTAGTCTAACAATACCACGAACCACTCGTGTAGCAATGTTTGGCATCAACATGAAAAATATTGCAAACACTGGCAAAATCATGTTTACTGCCCAACCAAGCCAACCACCTGCAACAAGAGTGCTTTGCATTTCTGGGGAAAGTCCCGCCAAAGCGTCTTTGTTGGAAAGCATTGCTACTGCAGATACTGTCAACCACATAAAGATGTTGGCAATATACTTGATCATTACTACGGCTGTGGATGTTCCACCCGAAAAGCCTTTTTTGTTTAAGTAGCTGATTTGCCAAGGTTGTCCACCCGATGCAAACGGTGTTACGTTGTCGTAGTACTTGCCCAAAAACATAACCTTGATGCTTTCCTTCCAACGTGGACGATTGTCAATTACCGAAATAATTGTTGCATACTTGGAGCTTTCTAGCGCAAACAACGCAAACAATACGCCTATGGTAATAAGTATAAAGACAGTGTCGCTGTTAGCAATTACTTCGTCAAAGGACTGAATGCCACCGCCCATCTTGTTGCCGATCTGCAACATGATGTAAATAGTAGCTACAATGATGGCAACCAGCAAAACGTTACTTAACCAACTGTTACGCTTTTTCTTTGGTTCTTCAACAACTGCCGTTTCGGCAAAAGTTTGCATTGCACTGTCGACCGACTGTGGAGCAATACGCTCTAAGTTAGCCTTTATATTAAGTTTTTCTTTGTTTTCTTTAGCCATTATGATTCCTAAACTTCTTTAAAACTGTTTTTTATTGTATCACACTTGTTGAATATTTTTCAACAGTTTTTTAAAAATTATTGTAAATTTTTATAATTAGCTAGATATGTAAAACAATTTGTGCCTTCTTTTTGTCCTACTACCTTGTGTTCGCCATCAATATTGCTACTAAACAACTGTATTTTGTCACCCAAACGGCTCTCACCGTGATAGGTCAACTCAAAGTTGCTTGTGTATTTTCCAAACAAGCAACCTTCGTCTAGAGTGTCTAGAGCAAAGTCAACGTAGTTGGCGTTGTTTACATGACGATTCAAGTCCAAATCCGTCCATCTTACAACCTTCTCGTAGGAGAAGGCAAAGTTTTCGTCAACAATCACCTTTTTGCTAGCAAAGTTTACGCCCGTTGATCGGTCAAGATACTCTCCGTCGTAGTACTTTTGGCTTACTAGCATTGGATTTGCCATTTTGCGTGTGTCAAAGTCGATGATTACCCAGCGAGAAAGTGCATTTACAAGCACCGTGCCGTCTTCTAGACAAATTTGGTAATGTCTATCGGCAAAAAACTTGTTTGGGGCTGCTGGCCAAGTGGAAACAACCACGTTGTCGTGCAACCTAATAGGGCGTACCACGTCTACGGCAATTTTGGATACTACCCACAGCTTTTTGTCGGCGTTGAGCGCATCCCAACCAAAGCCCAAGTGATCGGCATGCAAGGTTGCCACGTCTTGAAATGCCTGCAACAAAAACTTGCTGGTTGCAACGTTGTTGGCATCTACGTTGCTGGTAGAAACTTGATAGTTTTTACTTAACAGGTTGCTCTTGGTCATTGCTTTCACTCTCTTCCACCTTTTCTGGTACAGCTGGTTTTTCAAATACACCCACGATGTCATCTACAGGCAACGAGAAGGATATCCCCTTTGCTTCGGTTGCAAGACCTGCACCTTTTGCTATTGCCTTCATGATGCTTTCCTTGTCTTTTACTGGTGTAAGGATTAGCACAAATTCCTTTTCGGGCTGAATTGTAATGCCAAACATTTGTGCAATTTCGCTGTCGCCTGTGCCACGGGCATGCAAAACCGTGCCACCCGTTGCACCTGCTTGTTTGGCGTGTTTCATTACCAAATCCGAGTAACCGTGGTCTATAATTGTAACGATAAGTTCAAATTTACTTTTTGCCATTTGCGTTCTCCTTACTTAAACATTTTGCCCGAAAGCGCTTGCAACGTTGCCATCCCGCCTACGCTGGTAATTGGGATGGTAAAGCAGATACCCGTACCCGCCTTACCAAACTTGTATTTTTCGGTAAAAATCTTGGATAGTTCTGCAATTTTGTCTTGCATTACGGTGCAAAAGATTACGTCTTTGTTTTGTTCGCCAATGCCCAGTACCGCAAGCACTTCGGAGTGCGCCGTGCCGTGACCATAGGCAACGTTTATCAAATTGACGTATTTATTTATGCTTTTTACTATCTTGTGACCTACGTTGCGGTTCACAATGATTACCATCAATTTAAGCTGATTTTTCATTGCTCTTTTTCTCCTTTTTTGCTCGGCGTGGTTTTTGCTGATCAAAAAACTTGGCTACGTCAATAATTTCATCGCCTTCCAACAAGATTTGACGCTTGATTTCTTCGGTAAGCTTTGCCTTTTGTACAAGCTTGATTTTGTACACCAACCCTAGCAGTTGGATAGTAACTAGCGGAGTCATTGCAACCAGTGCAACAACGCCAAAAGCATCGGTAAACGGATTACTGCCTACAATTTGGGCACAAGCACCCAAGGCAAATGGTAGCAAAAATGTTGTTGTCATAGGTCCACTTGCTACACCGCCGCTGTCAAATGCGATACCGGTAAATATTTTTGGAATAAAGAAACTTAGTATCAACGCTACTGCGTAGCCAGGGACAATTATCCACCAGATAGATAGTCCTGTCAGTACGCGAAGCATAGCTAGTCCAACGGATAGGCACACCGATACGGATAGCACCCTAAGCATCGTTCTTTTGCGGATGATACCCGACGTGATATCTTCTACCTGTTTAGTCAACACGTGTACTGCCGGCTCTGCCAGTACGATACACGCACCAATGCCCATGCCTACAGGGATGACAACCCAGTTGTTTTCTAGGCTGGCAAGGGTCTTGCCTATGTAGGAGCCTGCGCTCATAAAACCAACGTTTACGCTAGTCAAAAAGACGGAAAGTCCGACGTACGTATAAACCAAGCCAACGCCAATTTTTAGCCATTGAATTTTTGGCATCTTGCCGTTGAGCGACTGGAACAACACAAAAAATACCGTGACAGGCAACAAAGCAATGCCAACTTCCTTTAGGTAGTGTGGCAACGCCTTTACAAAAGCACCAAATACCTGTGCTACACTGGTAAAGTTTGTCAAATCTTCTGGACGCGCAGCATCCGGAGTGATTTCTGGATGATAAAACAAGCCAAGCAAAACAACCATAAGGATTGGTCCAACAGAGCAAAGCGCTATCATACCAAAGCTGTTGTCTTGCGAGTTTTTGCCGCCTAGGTTGGCGGATATACCAATACCCAAAGCCATGATGAATGGAACGGTAATTGGCCCTGTTGTTACGCCACCGCTATCAAAAGCAAGTGGGACAAAGTTGCTGTCTACAAAAAACGCAAATCCAAACAACGCAACGTAAAACACAATAAGCAATACGTTGAGATTTATCTTAAGGAAAATACGCAAAAAGGATAGTAGCAAAAAGATACCAACACCCGTTGCAATAGTAACAAGCAATACCGTTGGTGGAATCGCTTCGCCTACTTGACCGGCAAGCACCATCAAGTCGGGCTCTGCAATGGTTACGATAAAGCCAATGATAAAGGCTACTATCAAGATGGTTGGTAACTTTTTCTTTTTTGTAAGCAGTCTGCCCATTTGCGAGCCGATAGCATGCATTGACGTGTCGCTACCTAGTGAGTACAACGCCATACCACCTATCAAAAACAATGCACCCAAAAGAAACGCTAACAAATTTAGCGTTGGCATTGGTGTGGTGATAAAGTTGAGTATCACCACAATGATAGTTATTGGAAGCACGGCAACCACGGCTTCTTTTAGCTTTTCGTACAAAATCTTAAACAAAACTGCTCCGTTTTTCCGTTTTGTAATAAAACGGAAAAGTTGTAAACTGTAATGTAAATATAATATAAAACTACTATTGATTTGTCAAACAAATGCGACAATTTGTCCAATAAAAAAACTCAAAAGAGCAAATTCTCTTTTGAGTCTATTCTTCTACTCGAACTTGGCACATTTTCATTGCGTTTAGTGCATTGTTGTGACTTTCGGCAGTTACTCCAGCGCAACAATTTGATACAACGGCAACTTGTGTTTCAGGACAAAAGCCTTTGATAATCATGGCGTTGCTGATTACGCAAATATCCGTGCAAAGACCTACCAAAGTTACTTTGTCAAATTGACCTTGTTTAACAAACTCTCCAAGCTCGACACTAGCAAAAGTTGGCTTGTCAATTACCGTGTTGACGTAAGTCGCAAGCTCATCCACAATTTGCCATCCCCAAGTGTCTTTGACACAGTGAACTACCGGCAAATTTGTTCCTTCTTGCGTAGCAAGGTAATTGTCGCCGTGCGTATCGCGTGTAAACACAACAAAATCTCCGCAGGAGTTAAACTTTTGCACCAAATCTACCACGTTTGGAACAATTTTTACCGCATCAGCACTACCCAACGAGCCGGTTACAAAGTCGTTTTGCATATCCACTACTACCAAAAGTTGCTTCATGTTTGCCACTCTCCCTTTTGTTTGATATCATTATACTACCAAACAAAAAAAATATCAATGGAAGCCGCCACTTTTTTAGCCAAAAATTTTGTAATGCTCTACCAAAGTTGCTTCACCTTGCGCCAGCTGATACAACAAAAAGTGCGTAGCGTTGACTGTTTCGTCGCCTACGGTAACCAACAAACACTCTTGACCATCTCGCATGCTGATGCAAGATATTTGTGGTCGCCAACCACTTGTAATCTGTGGAGAAAAGCAGTACGCTTTGCCACCACTTTCAACACAAATGTTGATGCTGGTTGCAAACATACTTTTACCCTTGTAGCACACCACCAAATTGACCGTTGCATGACCCAATCCAAAGTCGCTTTCTAGCGTTTGTGCAACCACTTCGCCACCTACCAGTCCCAGCAAAGCGCAAGGCAACGTTGCAAAAAAGCTTACTGCCGAAATTACCGTTTTTAGTTTCATTTTACCCCCAACTAGCTGTTTTTGATGATATTTTGTGTAATCGTGCAAATTTTACACCACTACGTTTGACAATGCCCTGTACAAATGCTAAAATTAACAAAAGGGGGAAGAAAGCAAAGATGTTTTCGCGTACAGAGTTGCTCATTGGCAAAGACAACCTAGATTTACTTCAAACCAAGCACGTAGCCGTGTTTGGAGTGGGCGGCGTTGGTGCGTTTTGCGCCGAAGCCTTGGCACGTGCAGGCGTGGGCAAGCTTACCATTGTAGATAACGACGTTGTAAAGACAAGTAATCTCAACCGTCAACTTATTGCAACCACGCAAACGGTTGGTATGCCCAAAGTTGACGTACTAAAGGCACGCCTAAACAGTATTGTTCCACAACTCGTGGTAGATACTTACCAAACCTTTTTTGAAGCGACAACCTGCTGTCAAATTCCGTTTGACACCTTTGACTACGTAGTAGATGCCATCGATACGGTAACAAGCAAACTGCTACTTGCTGAAATTTGCAACAAGCAAAGCATCCCTTTGATAAGCTGTATGGGTACAGGCAACAAGCTTCATCCGGAGCATCTAGAAATTGCCGATATCAAGCAAACAAGCGTTTGCCCACTAGCACGCGTAATGCGTCGTGAGTTGAAGTCAAGGGGCATCGAGTCTCTTAAAGTGGTTTACTCCAAAGAGCCACCAGTAAAGCTGGACTTTCAACCAACGGAAAACGGCAGACATATCCCAGCCAGCATATCCTTTGTGCCATCAACAGCCGGCATGCTACTAGCATCCGCCGTAGTAAACGATTTGATAAAAATGTAAAATAAGTAACAAAAAAGACGCTACGAATCGTAGCGTCTTTTGTATTTGTAAAGTTAGATTTTCACTTCTTTGTCACTGCAAGTAACGTAAGTTGCCAAAGCACTGTACGCCCAGTGGTCTTGTTTGTCTACCAAGTCCCATTCGGCAGAGCTTCCTGCAAAGGTCAACGTGTTTAGTTTGTTGCAATAGGCAAACGCCATTTGTCCTATCTCTTTTACGTTTGCGCCCAAAGCAACCTTTTCCAACCCGTAACAACAGTAAAATGCATATTGAGAAACGGTCTCTACCGTTTGTGGCAAGTTGATTTCGGTCAATTTACTGCAATGACCAAACGCCATTCTGCCAATGGTTTGCAACGATTTGTTGAAGGTGACCATTTCCAAGCTGGAGCACATTACAAAGGCGTTATCCCCAATGGAAGTTACGTTGGCTGGGATATCAATAGCCTTTAGGCTACTACATCTATTAAACGTATCGCTTGGAATAGTCGTCGCATTTTGATTAAGCTTTGCCGTAGTCAAGCTGGTGCATTCGTAAAATAATCCACCACCCACAGACACTAATGAATCCGGCAAGGTTACTTGCGTTATGCTTGTGCATTTTTTAAAAACCCTTTGCCCCATGTACTTCAAGCTTTGTGGCAACTGAAAATTTTGCAAATTGCTACATTCGTTAAAGGCAAACTCTTGTATTTCGCCTAGTTTATCCGGGAAGTTTATTTGTGTAAGTGCAGTGCATTGACTAAATGCATAGTTTCCAATTACAAGCAACTCGCTTGGCAGTTGCACCGATGAAAGCATCGTACAGCTAGAAAAGGCAGAGTCGCCAATGTAAGTTACCGTTGACGGCATAGTAACGGTCGTAAGCTTGCTACAACCATCAAACAACGTGCTACTTACCATCGTTACGCCTTGTGGCAAGTGCATTTCCGTCAAAGCACGACAGTTGGTAAACGCGCCAGAGCCAATTGCCGTCAACGAACTTGACAGGTTGATATTTGCCAATTTGTAGCAGTTTTCAAACGCTGCTGCGCCAATGCTTACTAGGTTTTGTGGCAACTGCAACTGCTGAATATTGTAACAACCCCTAAACGCCCTATTACCAATTTTTTCCAAAGTGGATGGCAAATTGACTATTTGCAAGCCTGTGCAGTAGTCAAAGGTGTAATCACCGATGGCAACAACGCCTTCGGGGATGGTAATTTCTACCAGCTTTGTGTTGTGGTAAAACGCCGATTCAACGCCCCAACCAACTTCCACTACAGGAACACCGCAGTAGGTTGCTGGCAAAGTGAAAGTTGTGTAGTGATCGGGAAACTTTGTAAGACGATATCCACCTTCACATTGAACAAATTTTAGCGGATTAGGTGCTCCGCAAATACAGGTTGCTTGGTCAAAGGATACGTGAACTTCGGTAGAAAAAGCACCGTAAGGTGCGTGACAGTTGTCACAAATTGCCCTTTCTACACAGGTTGCAGAGCCTCCGTAGTGACTACACTCGATACTGCAAATTTGACATACCCCGTCGTCGCCCCATACGTGTGGCTCTTCCTTGATGGTGTATTGATTGCAACAACCATATTTGTAGCTGTGTGTTTGATTGTCGCCATACCACTTACCTTCGCCAGAGTGTTTTTCCAAATCTACAAGGCCGTAGTGCTGTGAGCATTTGTCACATACGGCTTGCAACATACACGTTGCCACTCCGCCCTTGTGTCTACAGTCACAAGCAACCAGCACTGTTGCCGCCAAGCCCAGCACCACAACTAAAATTACAACTAAATGTTTGTTTTTCATATTTTCTCCTGTTTTCAATTAAACAACTAATCACTACCCAAGTAGGCAGTCTTCCAAAAAATCTAGATCTTCGTAGGTAAAGCGGCCATCCGAACACATCAAAGCAATGCACAAGCAGATAAATGGCCCACGTGCTTGGCTTGGCATGGCTTTTTTAAACTCTGATACGTCGCGTTTCATCTTGATGGTTTGCAATGCTTCTACCTTTTCGCAGTAGTAATCGTAGTTGCACTCGTGGATGTTGAACACGTACTTGATAAACTCCCACTCTCCTACCGTCAGTCTGCCATCTAGACCAGAGCATACTACAAGGCTGTCGATAGTTGCCCTTGCGATATCAAAGCCACTGATGTAGTTGCACAACACGTCCCACACTTGGCTGTACTTTTCCTTGCCGTATTGACGTAGTTGAGATTGACTCATTGCTTTGCACTTTTCTACAATTTCTCTTGCTGTTGCCATTTGGTTGACGCTCCTTAAACTTTTTTATCATTATATCACAATGATTTGATATTTACAAGACTAAACAAAAATTTCCATAAAAAAAGGCTCTAATAGTAGAGCCTTTTTGCTTTTGTTTGTTTTAGGACAACTCAAACATGCCTGTATACAGTTGATAATATTTGCCCTTTTGTGCTATCAATTCGTCGTGATCGCCACGCTCGATGATTTGTCCCTTTTCTAGCACCATGATGGCATTGCTGTTGCGAACGGTAGAAAGTCTGTGCGCAATTACAAATACCGTACGGCCTTCCATCAAGGCATCCATACCCCTTTGGATGAGCCACTCGGTACGGGTGTCGATACTGCTGGTTGCTTCGTCCAAAATGAGTACTGGTGGATCGGCAACAGCTGCACGAGCAATGGCAATTAGTTGGCGTTGACCTTGGCTCAAATTTGCACCGTCACTTGTAAGCATTGTTTGGTAGCCTTGTGGCAAGTGGCTGATGAAAAAGTGTGCGTTTGCCGTCTTTGCCGCCTTGATACACTCTTCGTCGGTAGCATCAAGTTTGCCGTAGCGGATGTTATCCATAACCGTGCCTGTAAACAAGTGGGTATCTTGCAATACCATGCCCAGCGACCTACGTAGGTCGGCCTTTTTTATTTTGTTGATATTTATTCCGTCGTAACGGATTTTGCCGTCTGGTACGTCATAGAAACGGTTGATTAGGTTGGTAATTGTTGTTTTGCCCGCACCCGTACTACCAACAAAGGCTATCTTTTGACCTGGCTTTGCAAACAACGATACGTCGCGAAGTACGGTTTTGTTTTCTTCGTAGCCAAAGGTAACGTCTTCAAATCTAACGTCGCCCTTTAATTCGTGATAGGTAACCGTGCCGTCGCCGTGTGGATGCTTCCATGCCCAAACACCTGTACGAGTTGCACTTTCGATAAGATTGCCATCTTTGTCTTTGGTTGCATATACAAGCGTTACGTAGCCGTCGTCCACTTCGGCAGGGGTATCAAGCACAGCAAATACACGCTCTGCACCCGCAGTTGCCAAAAACACGTAGTTGACGTGTTGCGCAATTTGCGTAACAGGGTTAGAAAACTGACGCAACAGTATCAAAAAGGTTGCCAATGCACCCAAATGCGCGCTTAAAGCGTCACCCGTTAGCCCTATTGCCGTGATTGTACCAACAATTGCCATTGCAATGTAAAATACGTGCGTCATGTTGCCCATGGTTGGCATCATCATGTTAGCGTAGGTATTTGCCTTGGTTGCAACTGTGCGAAGTTGATCGTTGATTTGGTCGTTTTCGTCCATTACGGCTTGCTCGTGGTTAAACACCTTGATAACCTTTTGACCGGCAATCATTTCTTCTACGTGGCCGGTCAACTTACCAATTGCTTGTTGTTGAGCAACAAAGTTTTTCTTGGACAAACTACCAAAGGTCTTGGTTACTACAAACATAC
>JAZQUN010000032.1:0-4696 GCA_045631385.1 Clostridia bacterium | reverse complement strand
TACCACGCTCACGCTCGATATCGTTGCTATCCATTACACGCTCGGCAACTACTTCGTTGGTACGAAAAACGCCGTTTTGCTTAAGCAACTTGTCAACCAAGGTGGTTTTGCCGTGGTCGACGTGGGCAATTATTGCAATGTTTCTAATGTCGTTTCTGTTCATAGTTGTTTTCTCCAAATTAACCCAAAAATTATACAACCAAAAGGTGCTATTCGTCAAACGCTTTGACTAAATTTTTCAACTTTGTCACTTTGAACAGTGCTTTTTCATATAATACTACGCATTTTGTTTTTTTGTGGAGAGTGTTATGTGTGGAATTTTTGGCACTATTGGAAGCAACAGCGTAGCTAACACCCTAGATGCACTAGCGCAACTAGAGTATCGTGGGTACGACTCGGTGGGCATTGCAGTAAAGGTAGACAACGGCTTGCAGGTGTACAAGGACGTTGGTAGAGTGGACAATTTGGTAGTGGATACAAGCAAAGGCAATCTTGCCATAGGACATACTAGGTGGGCAACGCACGGCAAGGTTTGTAAAGCCAACGCACATCCGTTTGTATCCTACGACGGCAATTTTGCAGTGGTGCACAACGGCATTGTCGAAAACTACCAACGGCACAAAATTGCTTTGCAAAGGCAGGGTGTAGAGTTTGTATCTACTACCGACAGCGAAGTTATTGCGCATTTACTAGCCAAGCACTTTGATGGCGACGTTGTATCCACTTTGAGAAAGGTAGCAGCAATGCTTACAGGCAGTTTTGCCGTAGTGGTGGCAACAAGTTTTGACAACAATTTGTATGCCTTTAGGCAGGGCAGTGCCATGTGCGTAGGGCGTGGCAGCAATGGTGTGTGCGTTTGCAGTGACGTGACAGTGGTTGGGCAGTTTGCAACAAGCGTAGCCGTACTTCCCGATGGCTGTGTGGCAAGGCTGTGCAAAGATAGTATCACCGCCTACGTTGGCAAAAACGCCGTTGATTTGGCGTATTTTTCGCCCGATTGTCAAGACGATGGCTTGGCTGATACCACAAACGACTTTATGTTGAGCGAAATTATGCAAATCCCCAAGGCGATTAGGCAAACCTTTGATTACTACTTTGCTAGTGGCGGGTTGTGTCTAACCAAAAAGGATGTCAAACGCATCAAACAGGTGTATTTTGTAGGGTGCGGAACGGCATATCACAGTGCATTGGTGGGGTGCAGTCTGTTGCAAAAATTCACCAACGTCCCCTGCCAAGCGGTAATTGCAAGCGAGTATATCTACGACAACTACTTTACAAACGTCAACACCTTGGTAGTTGCAATTTCGCAAAGTGGCGAAACAGCCGATACCCTAAAAGCCGTAGAAAAGGCAAAAAAACACGGAGCAACGGTGTACGCTGTCACCAACGTGTGCAACAGTTCGCTGTGCTTTGCATCCAACTACGTCAAGTATATCAAGGCAGGGCGTGAAGTTTCGGTGGCATCCACCAAGGCGTACAACTGTCAACTTGTGGCACTGACCCTGTTAGTGCTGGACTTGGCAACGCAAAAGGGTTGTATGTCGGCACGCCAACGCAAAAGATACATTGCCGAGTTTGCCCAAGTTCCACATTTGTGTCGTCAACTGTTGGCTGATGAGCAACGCTACAAAAGTTTAGCGCACAAATACTCCAATGTAAAAGCAGTCTATTTTGTAGGTCGCAGGCTGGATATTGCTACCGCCAAGGAAGGCGCACTTAAGCTAAAAGAAATCAGCTACGTCTTTGCCGAAGCCTACCCCAGTGGCGAATTGAAACACGGCACGCTTGCCGTGATGGACAGCGATGTGCTTGTTGTTGCAGTATCTTGCGAAAGGGATTTGGTGGATAAGTGCAGCAACACCATAGCCGAAGTAACTTCGCGTGGAGCATCAGCAATGGTAGTAAGTTGTTACGCCGTGGATACCAGCAAAGCACAAATGGTGGCATTGCCTACTGTAAACGAAATTTTTGCGCCTATCGTTGCCGTAATTCCGTTGCAGTTGTTTGCATATTTCTTTGCAAAGCAGCGCAATTGCGACGTTGATAGACCGCGAAATTTGGCAAAATCCGTTACTGTAGAGTGATTTTTACTATTGCAAATTTGTAAAAAGTGGTGTATAATCTTGTTATGAAACTAGTGACAAGCGCATCCCAGATACCAGACAACTTCACAAATTTGTACGGCAAGGTCAAGTTGGAGCAAATCGATCGCTACGAAAAGCTGTTTAGATCTTTCTACACCATGACTCGCCAACGTCAATGCTACATTTGTTCGTCTAGTGGCAGAGTCGAGCTTGTCGGCAACCACACCGACCACAACGGTGGCAAGGTGATGGGTGCAACGGTAAGCCTAGACGTAGTGGCATGCTTTTTGCCACGCAACGACGGTGTGGCGTTTATTCGTACGCAAGGCTTTAGAGATATCAAAATAGACGTCAACGGCGACCTTACCCAAACCGAGCCTACCAGCCGTGGTATGATTCGTGGCGTGTTGCAGTATTTTAAGCAAAACGGCTACAACGTGGGTGGATTTAGTGCATATTTGCACAGCACAATCCCATCGGGCGCAGGCATATCGTCTAGTGCGGCTTTTCAAATGTTGGTGGCACAAATACAAAATCACCTATACAACGACGGCAAAATTGACAACTTGACGCTTGCAAAAGCCGGTCAATATGCCGAAAACGTCTACTTCAACAAGCCTTGTGGCTTGATGGATCAAACGGTAGTGCTTACAGGCGGTATTGTTTGCATGGATTTTACTGCAAACACCGTCAAATGCTTGGATGCACAACTGCCCAACTGTCAAATTGTGGTTGTAAACACAGGCAAATCGCACTCGCGACTAAACGAACACTACGCAACCATCCCTGCCGAAATGAAGCAGGTTGCAAAATCCTTTGGCAAAGACCTTTTGTCACAGGTGGATAGGGAGCAATTTTACAGCCAAAGAGATGCCCTTGCAGAAAAATTAAGCCCACGAGCAATTCTTCGTGCCGAGCACTTCTTTGAAGAAAACGACCGTGTAGAAAGGGCTTGGGAGCAACTACAAAACGGCAACTTTGCATTTGCTAGTCAGCTTCAGCAGTCGGGACAAAGCAGTATACACAAGTTGCAAAACTGCCACTACGAAGGCGGCGACACAACGCTGATTGATGCCATCAACACCTTGAGCCAACTCAATCCAAACGGCGCTACAAGGGTACACGGTGGTGGATTTGCAGGCACGGTGTTGTGCATTGTACCACTTTCAGATAAGCACCAATTTGTAGCAAAGGCCACCGAGCTTTTTGGTGTGGAAAACGTCTATCAACTAAACCTACGCAGCGTAGGCACGACAATACTATAAAGACAAAAAGCAAAGGCTAACGAGTTTTCGTTAGCCTTTTTATTTTGTAAAGCAAATTTTAGTTTTTGTAGCTGTTTTCCGTGTTGTCTTGGGTGTTTGTGTTTTGTGTAGTGGCAGCCTTTTTTTGTCGTGCTTCACGGATGATTTGTGGAAGGGAAACAAGTGTAAACAAAACCAGCAAAATGCCCATGTACAAAGCAAGTCGTACCCAAATGTTTTCCGGCAGTATGTTTGCGATAGAGTCGCCCGTTGTACCTGATGCAAGGTACATAAAGTTTGCACCGGGGATATTTAGGTTTGCAATTATTGCAAGCACAGCCATAAATCCAAGCACGGCAAGTGGTTTGTAAACTTTTCGCCAGTTGGGCCTAAATCCGTGAACAAAAGTGACGTACAGCACGGAGTAAATTGGCAAAAGATGCTCAATCCAAAATTGGTAGTATCTCCAGTAGCTCGGGCCCGTGCTGGAAAGTACTGCCGGGGTAATCAAAGGAACAACGCCCAACGTCATGCAAACGTAAAAGGTTACGTCGTAAAGGTGTCTGCTTTTTTTCATTAGCATAAATGCAACCAAAAACGCCATCCATTGGCAAACTTCAAGTGGCAATTTTGTCAAAAGCTGCTTGCCGTTGTTGCCGTTGCCAACGTACATCAAGCGCCACCAGTAAGCGCACTCGTTGACGATAATTACAGCGGCAAGGATAAATCTAAAGGTTTCTTCGCCCTTCCAGCTTGCAATTTGTTTGCGATAGCGATAGGTAAAGAAAAGGGCCAAGCACAACACAATGATGGGTGCAAAGTGAGCAAAAGAAAATTCGTGAAAATCCTTTGTTAGTGAAAAGCCAAAAAATCCTTCGTGGCTAAATTGGTAAACAAAATCAAGCATAAAAAGCAACCTCCTTTTGTAGTTGTTTACTAACCTAATTATATGCAATCAAAAAAATAAGTCAATAGTTATTTTAAAATTATGTTAAGCGTTAGAAAAGATTTTGCACAAAATGCCTTTTAATTTTGCTTAAATTGCCTGTAATACTCTTTACGTCAATTTTTTTTAATAACACAAAAAAAGGCTAACGGGTTTTCCGTTAGCCTTTAATTATTTTGTTTGGTATCAGCCCAACATGTTTACTGCAATAGCGCAGTATACGATAAGCGAAAGCACGTCAACGATGGTTGTAATGAAAGGACTTGCTACAACGGCTGGGTCAAGCCTGCACAACTTTGCAAGTATTGGCATCAAGCAACCAACTGTCTTTGCAATCACAATGGTAAGTAGCAATGCTGCTGATACAACGGCAGATACTTGCCAAGTGTATTCGTAGCCAAAGATAAGGTTGTCAATTAGCA
>JAZQUN010000031.1:0-4816 GCA_045631385.1 Clostridia bacterium | reverse complement strand
GCGTGTGCCGTCTGGACGTGTCAAGCCTTCGATAGCTGCTTTCATCATATTTTTAGTGCCACCAGCGTGAAGGTTGCACATATCTACGTCAAGGCGTGACAATACTGCCATTGCCTTTTTGACGGTGTTTGGGATGTCGTGAAGTTTCAAATCCAAAAAGATTTTGTGTCCACGAGCCTTGATTTCGTGTACGATGGATGGACCTTCAGCATAGAAAAGCTCCATACCAATTTTTACAAATGGCTTTTTGTCGGTGAAATTGTCCAAAAATGCCAAGGTTTTTGCTTTGCTGTCAAAGTCGCAAGCAATGATTACATCTTTTCCCATAGTTAGTGTGCTCCTTTAATGATTTCGCTTAAGCTGTTGATTTTGTACTTTGCCATGACAGCTGGCAAATCGTCAATGATGCGTTTGCATGCGTATGGATCTACCAAGTTTTCTGCGCCTACTTGCACTGCTGTTGCACCGGCAAGCATCATTTCGATTACGTCTTGCGCACAAGTTACACCACCCATACCAATTACTGGGATGTTTACTGCCTTGCTTACTTGATATACCATGCGTAGTGCTACTGGGAAGATGCCCTTGCCGGAATATCCGCCCATTGTGTTGGCAAGTACTGGCTTTTTGGTTTTTAGATCAATTCTCATACCAAGCAACGTATTGATTAGGCTGATGCCGTCTGCACCTGCTTCTTCACACGCCTTTGCAATAGCAACGATATCCGTTACGTTTGGCGAAAGCTTGATAATAACCGGTTTGGTTGTAACAGCCTTGACTGCCTTGGTTACTTGTGCTGCCGCCTCGGGTGAAGTGCCGAAAGCCAAGCCACCACCGTGTACGTTTGGACAGCTGATGTTTACTTCTAGCCAACCAACTTGATCTTCTT
Source organism: Clostridia bacterium (assembly GCA_045631385.1). Lineage (GTDB taxonomy): Bacteria > Bacillota > Clostridia > Christensenellales > CAG-314 > RGIG5495. Next base: position 3,927 of record JAZQUN010000031.1, on the reverse strand, counting down.
TGTCTAGTTTTTGACAAACTTCTACGTACTCTTCCAAAGAAAAGCCGCTTACGTTTGCCATTACTTTTTTGTGGAATACTTGCTTTAGTTTTGGTAGTTCTTCGGCAATTACCTTATCAACGCCTGGGTTTTGAAGTCCTACGGAGTTGATCATACCGGCATCGCACTCGGCAATACGTGGTGTTGCGTTACCAAAACGAGCATTTTTTGTTGTTCCTTTGAAGGAAAACGTACCTAGTACGTTGATGTCGTAGATTTCGGCAAATTCGTAGCCAAATCCAAACGTGCCACTTGCAGGGATAATTGGGTTGTCAAGCTCGATACCAAGCAAATTAACTTTTGTGTTTACCATATGATTATCTCCTTTTCTAGCACTGGACCTTCCTTGCAGATACGCAAGTTTTTGTACTTTGTTTCGCAACTGCAACCCATACATGCACCAAAGCCACAACCCATGCGTTCTTCAAAGCTGAACTCACCACTTGTGTTTGTTGCGTTGTAAACCGCCTTTAGCATTGGCTCTGGACCACATGTGTAGAAGTAGTCGTAACCATCCACTTGCTTGAGCGCATCGGTAACAAAGCCTTTTGTGCCATAGCTTCCGTCTACTGTTGTAACCAAAACGTTTGCACCAAGGGCAGCAAACTCATTTTCGTAAAAGATTTCGCTTTGAGTATTGAAGCCCAAGATTACGGTGACTTTTTTACCTGCTTCAATTAGTTTCTTTGCACACAAGTACAAAGGTGGAACACCTACACCACCACCAAGCAATACTGCATGGTTAGTGGTTTTGCCTAGGTTGTATCCGTTGCCTAGTTGAGTAAGCAAATCTAGTTTGGTACCAACTGGCATTTTGCTCATTGCTTCGGTGCCACCACCTACTACCTTGTACACAAGAGTAAGTGTGTCGGCTACTACGTCGCAAACGGAAATTGGACGACGAAGGTAAAATCCTTCTACCTTGATGTTGACAAACTGACCGCATTTGATATCGGTTGTGTCGCCAACAAGTGTCATTTGATATACGTCGGCTGTAAGCGCAACGTTGGATGTGATTGTAAAATATGTTTGTTTCATGCTGATTACCTTTGATCAATTGTAGAAATGCTTAGAGTTGTTTCTTCTAGCACGTCTAGTAGTACGCGTACTGTATCTAGAGAAGTAAAGGTTGTTGCGTTGCTTTCGGTTGCTGTTTTTCTGATTTGGTAGCCATCACTTTGTTGGTGAGTAGAGCCAAAGTCACTTGTGTTGATGATGTAACTGATGTAGCCCTTGCGGATGGACTCTAGTAGTTCGTCACTTTCCGATACCTTTGGATGAACGTGTGTGCGGATGCCGTGTTCTTTCAAGAATTTGGCTGTACCTTGTGTTGCTTCGATGTTGAATCCTAGGTTGTAGAATCGTCTGATAAGTGGCAATGCTTCTTCCTTATCTTTGTCGGCTACCGTTACAAATACTGTACCGTAATGCTTAAGCTTGGTGCCTGCTGCTTGCAATGCCTTGTAAACTGCACGGTTTGGATCGTTGTCGTAACCAATAGCTTCACCTGTGGACTTCATTTCTGGTGACAAATATGCGTCCAAGCCACGAATCTTACTGAAGGAGAATACAGGCACTTTTACGTACCAGCGTTTCTTTTCTTCTGGGTAGATATCAAAGATGCCTTGTTCCTTTAGCGACTTGCCAAGGATAACTTCTGTTGCAATATCTGCCAAGCTGAATCCTGTTGCCTTTGACAAGAATGGTACTGTACGAGAAGAACGTGGGTTTACTTCGATTACGTAAACGTTGTCGTTTTTGTCTACGATAAATTGGATGTTGAACAAACCAACGATACCAATACCCAAGCCAAGTTTCTTTGCATATTGCAAAATGATGCCTTTTACCTTGTCGCTGATACTAAACGTTGGATATACGCTGATGGAGTCGCCCGAGTGGATACCTGTGCGCTCTACTAGTTCCATAATGCCAGGAACAAACACGTCACGTCCGTCGCAAATAGCGTCGATTTCTACTTCCTTGCCGATTACGTACTTGTCTACAAGTACCGGCTTGTCTACGTCGATTTCTACCGCTGTTTTTAGGTAGTGTCGAAGTTGCTCTTCGCCGGCTACAATTTGCATTGCACGACCGCCTAGTACAAAGCTTGGACGAACTAGTACAGGGTAGCCAATTTCGCTTGCTGCCTTGATACCGTCTTGGATGTTGGTTACCGCCTTACCTGTTGGTTGTGGGATGCCAAGTTTGCAAAGCAATGCTTCAAACGAGCCACGGTCTTCGGCACGGTCGATAGCTTGACAATCTGTACCGATGATTTTTACACCACGATCAAACAATGGTTGAGCAAGGTTGATAGCTGTTTGTCCACCTAGCGAAGCAATTACGCCTTGTGGGTTTTCAAACTCGATGACGTTCATTACGTCTTCAGGAGTGAGTGGCTCAAAGTACAACTTGTCGCTTGTTGTGTAGTCGGTTGATACTGTTTCTGGGTTGTTGTTGATGATGATCGCTTCGTATCCGCTGTTTTTGATGGTGGATACTGCGTGTACTGTGGAGTAGTCAAACTCTACGCCTTGACCAATACGGATAGGGCCTGCGCCAAGCACTACTACCTTGTCTTTGTTAGTTAGTACGGATTGGTTTTCGCCTGTGTAGGACGAATAGAAATATGGGATATACGCGCCAGCGTGCAAAGTATCTACCATGCGGAACGTTGGACGCATATTGTATTTGTTACGCAACGCCTTTACTTCTTGCTCGGTTGTGTTCCAAAGTTGAGCAACAAAGATATCGGCAAAGCCAAGTTTCTTTGCTTCTAGCAAAACTTCGTGGTTGCTTACGTTTTGAGAAAGCTTTTGTTCCATATCGGTAATTTGCTTGAAAGCATTTAGGAACAATGGAGTAACCTTGGTTAGTTGATGAAGTTCATCTAGGTTGTAGCCACGACGAACAAGCTCGACAATGGCAAAGATGGTGTCGTCACGGTACTCGCCAACGTAGCTCTCGATTTGTGCAGTAGTCATTGCTGCAAATTTCTTCATCCAAAGGTGATTTACGCCTGTTTCTAGCGAACGAACGCCTTTTAGCATACTTTCGCACAAGTTAGCTCCAATACCCATTACTTCGCCTGTAGCCTTCATTTGAGTGCCTAGACGGTTGTCCGCAAAGGTGAATTTGTCAAATGGGAAGCGTGGGAACTTGGCAACTACGTAATCTAGGCGTGGCTCGGTTGCCGCAGTTGTGTTTGCTAGCTCGATTTCGTCCAAGCGCATACCAACGGCAATTTTTGCCGTTACACGTGCGATAGGGAATCCGCTTGCCTTACTTGCAAGAGCAGACGAACGAGATACGCGTGGGTTTACTTCGATTAGATAGTACTCGCTTGTATATGGATTTAGGGCAAATTGCACGTTGCAACCGCCTTCGATTTTTAGTTCACGAATAATTTTGATAGCGCTGTCGTTTAGCATCTTTTCGTCTTCCTTGGACAAAGACAAAATTGGCGCTACTACTACCGAGTCGCCTGTGTGTACGCCGACTGGATCGATGTTTTCCATACCACAAATGGTGATGGCGTTGTCGCTTCCGTCACGCATAACTTCAAACTCGATTTCTTTGTAGCCTTTGACAGACTTTTCGATTAGTACTTGGTGCACTGGAGATAGTTTGAATGCGTTTTCACCAATTTCACGAAGATCATCTTCGTTGTAAGCAAAACCGCCACCTGTACCACCAAGAGTAAATGCTGGACGCAAAACTACTGGGTAACCAATGCGAGTTGCTGCTGCTACGGCTTCTTCGATGTTGTAGGTGATTTCGGACGGAATTACTGGCTCGCCGATGGATTGGCAAAGCTCCTTAAACAATTCGCGGTCTTCAGCCCTTTCGATACTTTCGCTGCTTGTACCAAGTAGCTTGGTGCGGCAT
>JAZQUN010000030.1:0-10367 GCA_045631385.1 Clostridia bacterium | reverse complement strand
TCCCACCAGTTATCCTTTTTGCCAAGGTAGTAGATGTTTTGTGGCAATACACCAACTTGCTTTAGTAGCGCTGCCGTTTCGTCATCTCTTGGAGCACTTTCGTTACCTTCAAATACTGTAGAGCAAATCTTGTCCTTTTCTAGACCAAACACTTCGGTCAAAAGCTCGAAGGACCACTTTGTCTTTTCTTGCTTGAAGTAGTCGCCAAGACTCCAGTTACCCATCATTTCAAAAAACGTGAAGTGAGAAGAATCGCCTACAGACTCGATATCTACTGTACGAACACAGCCTTGAACGTTGCAAAGACGTGTGCCTTGTGGGTGCTTTTCGCCCAACAAATATGGCATAAGTGGTTGCATACCTGCAACGTTAAACATAACGCCTGTTGTACCATCACCAATTAGTGATACTGCGCCAATATTTACGTGGCCACGTTGTTCATAAAACTTGATCCAATTGTTGCGTAGTTGTTTAGATGTAATTTTCATAAGTATTGTTTCCTATTTGAATATGTTTTTTGTTAAATTATGCTTTTTTTGTCTTTTTGCGCTTTGCAAAAAATGAGAATATAAAGAAGAATAAGAAATATGCAGGGACAATCAATACGCCCCAACCAATATGTGCTCCACCAAATTGTATTTTGAAAAAATTCAATACAGACTGCAAAAATGCTGGAAGATGAGTTCCCCAACTGGTGTTAGCCAAAACAAACATTAAGCTTACCAATCCGGTAATTACAAACATGATTGCGTAATACGCATTTACTCTTTTGCCACGTCTGCCGTGGAAAATGCGCACTATGGCACAAATTATATGTACAGCCATTGTTGTAGCAGTTACCATTACAATTGAAAGTAAGATAAATATTGACCATGGACAAGGCAAAAAACCTTCCGCCATGTTGACTACCAAGAACACAAACTCTGCTACCATATCTACAATGTTAAATGGTTGCGGGTCAGCATAGATATGAAGATTAGACTCACTAGCAAAGACTTGCATAAATTTGAACGGAATGGTAAGTGCCAATGCGAAAATTAGTGCAAACACCAACGAAAGCACTGCTACTAGTCTTCCACCCTTTTGTTTTGCTTCCTTGATTTCACCAAAATCTGCAGCTTGCCTTACCGTTGCAAAAGCATATCCACACGAACATTGCGCTTGAGCCATGGAAACTTCTTTTTTACAACGAGGACAAATCTTTGTCTGCGCATTAGACTTCAACGTAGATCCACAAGTGCGGCAAAAGTTTGCCAAACTAGAGTTTATGCTGTGACACTTTGGGCACACAACAGGCTCTTCGGGCACTTTAAGTTGAGAGCCGCATTGATAACAATACTTTGCAGACAACGAATTTGCCGAACCGCATCTAGAACAAACATTGAAACTGTTTGAATTGGTCATAAAATACTCCTATTTATGTTTTTTGCTACCACAATGGGTGCAAAAATCACTGTTTGCTTGATTTAGATGGTTACACTTTTTACAAGTCCAAATACCATCTCTACTTTGAACTGTATCGCCATCAAACGACCATTGACATTTTGTGCAAAAGTGCGAATCCGGTAGGTTTTCCGTACCACAGTTTACGCAATATCTTACTTGCTCTTCAACGTCTAGCTTCAAGCCACAGCTATGACAAAAAGCTTCTTCTACTTTGTTCATAGCACCACAGTTGTTGCAAATTTTATACTTGCCAAATGGGTTTTCTAATAATGCCGTTTTGATGGATAATTTGCCTGATTTTACGTTGTCGTAAACAAGTTGAAAATCTTGTAGTTCCGCGGAGCTCAATGTAGCAAAGCACATTGTACACAAACTAGCAGTAGGCAAATTTGGATGATCACAGTGTGGACAAATTTTGCGCTTAACTACACGATGATCATGAATTTGATGCGTTGGAGCACCACAAGAAATGCAGTAAACACTGTTGACAGACACTTCTTGACCGCAATTAGCACAAACAGCCGTTTCTTTAAGAGAAACTTCCGCTACTTGTGTAGCGTAAACAGTTTCTATTTCTGCTTTTACGCTTTGTGCCTGTGCGGTTAACTGCAACTGCAATGCTGCTCCACAATGTATGCAATGAGTGTTTGCGGAAGCATTTGCTTTGCCACAGTTTTGACAAACTGTTTCCGAAGCCAACTCAAAAGAGTTTTTGCCGCAATTGCAACAAAAATCAACGTTTGATTGATTAATTTCTCCACAGTTTTTGCAAATTTTCATAGTTTTCTCCTGTATGTTAGCACAAATAGTACCAAATACTGCAACTTTTTATGTCAAAAATTGTTGTTTAATTACGCCTTTGGTTTAAAGCTATCCTTCAAACCAACAATGCTGTTGAATACTGGCTTGGTTGCAGTGGAATCTCTATCCATTACATAATAACCTATGCGCATAAATTGGAAACTATCTCCAACTTTAGCATCCAGCAAACTCTTTTCGCACTTTGCTGTTACAACAGTCATACTGTTGTGGTTGAAACGCTCTGTAAAGTCGGTTACTTCTTCGGTAGCATCCACTAGCAAGCTTTCTAGTTGACGAACTTCAGCGTCAACTGCTGTGTTAGCATCTACCCATTGAATTACGCCCTTTACCTTTAGACCGCTTGTATCACTACCACTCTTGCTGTTTGGCACTACCGAACAAACAAGCTTGATTACATTGCCTTCCTCATCAGTCACCACTTGGTCGCAATGGATGATGTATGCACCCTTCAAACGAACATAGCCGTCTGGCTTTAGACGGTGATACTTTGGTGGTGGAACTTGTTCGAAGTCGCTTCTGTCAATGTAGATACGGTTGCTGAAAGGGACTTCACGATAGGTAATTTCTTCGGCATTTGGATTGTTTTCCACCATCAATGTTTCTGCTTGCTCTACGTTGGTTAGCTCTACTTCCAATGGGTTTAGAACAGCCATAACGCGACTTGCATTTTGGTTTAGGTTGTCTCTTACGCAGGATTCAAGATATGCCATTTCTACTTCGCTGTTAGCCTTTGCAACGCCAATGCGCTCGCAAAAATCACGCAAAGCAGCCGCTGGATAACCGCGACGACGTAGACCGGACAACGTTGGCATACGTGGATCGTCCCAACCCATAACCTTACCTTCATCTACCAAACGCTTCAAGAAACGCTTGGACATAATTGTGTTTGTAACGTTTAGACGTGCAAACTCAATTTGTTGTGGCTTTGGATCGGCAAAATCGCAGTTGTTTACTACCCAGTCGTAAAGCGGGCGGTGATCTTCAAACTCTAATGTGCAAATAGAGTGTGTAATGCCTTCGTAAGCATCTTCGATAGGGTGAGCAAAGTCGTACATTGGGTAAATGCACCACTTATCGCCTGTATTGTGGTGTGTTGCATGCAAAACGCGGTAAATTACTGGGTCGCGCATGTTAAGATTTGGACTAGCCATATCAATTTTTGCGCGCAAAACCTTTTCACCATCGTCATACACGCCGTTTTTCATATCTTCAAACAACTTCAAGTTTTCTTCTACTGTGCGGTTGCGATATGGGCTTTCCGTACCTTTTTGTGTCAAAGTGCCACGTGTTTGACGAATTTCTTCGGCTGTTAGGTCACATACGTATGCCAAGCCTTTGTTGATAAGCTTGATAGCACACTCGTACATAACTTCAAAATAGTCGCTTGCAAACAAACGTTTGTCCCACTTGAATCCAAGCCACTCGATATCTTGTTGAATACTGTTTACGTATTCTTCGTCTTCTTTTGCTGGATTGGTGTCATCATAGCGCAAATTACACTTACCACCGTACTTTTGAGCCAAGCCAAAGTTGATGCACAAGCTTTTTGCGTGACCAATGTGCAAATATCCATTTGGTTCTGGTGGAAAACGGGTGTAAATTTGTGTAACCTTTCCACTTTCTAAATCTTTGTCAATTATTTCTTCGATAAAATTTTTACTCATTTTACTTCACCTAAAAAATTTATTCGTTTTCGTCAATGCCAAAAAATTGACCTTCTTCTTGAGTGTCGTCTGTCATCACGATATCTTCTGGCACTTCTGGATACTCAACCACAGGAGTACTTTGTTGTGATGCAGTAGCATACATGTAATCTTTAACGTCATAGAAGCGAACGAACTCACCAACCCACTTGAGTGGGATTTTGTCCGTTTCACCGTTACGGTGCTTAGCAACGATCAACGTTGCATCGTCCGGCTTTTGTTCACGGTCTTCACGGTGGATAAACATTACGATATCCGCGTCTTGCTCGATAGCACCGGATTCACGCAAGTCGGACAATACTGGTTCGCTACCGCCGCCTTCGCCGCCCTTTGTCTTGATGTTTCTGATTTCAGCATCACGCTTCAACTGCGACAAAGCAATTACCGGAACGTTTAGCTCTTTTGCCATAATCTTCAAAGCACGAGTGATGCTTGCAACTTCGTTTTGTCTGCCTTCGGATGCACCACGGTCGCCTTCCATCAAACCGATATAGTCGATTACTACCAAATCTAGCTGACCTTTGTTTTTGATACGACGGCATTGCGAACGCACTTCGCCTGGCTTAACGTTTGGATTATCGTTACCAAACAAGTGCATTGTAGAGCTGATTACGTTGCTTGCATTAAGCAAACGGCTGACATCTTCTTCACCGCGCTCTAGCTTACCGCTTTTGATAGTAGAAAGCTTGACGCTACCCATGGATGCCATCATACGCTCGATAAGTTGATCTTTGCTCATTTCTAGCGAAAATACAGCAACCGTCTTGCCGCGCTTTGCAACGTTTTCGACAATATTCATCGCCAATGCAGACTTACCACAACCCGGACGTGCAGCAATTACTATCAATTCGCCGCCATGCAAACCGTTTGTAAGGTGATCCAGACGAGAAAAGCCTGTTTCTAGACCGTAGAAGCTTTGTGGATTTTGATATCTTTGCATAATCAACTTGAAGGTATCAGTTGCATGCTTGGACAAATCTTCCAATTCGCTGTTTGTACCCTTTTGTGAAAGCTCAAAAATCTTTTGCTCTGCGTATTCGATAACATCTTCGGCACTATCAGACGTGTAGGCGCGCTTTGTTACGTCACCGCAGATTTCGATCATGCGGCGCAAAATAGATGCACGCTTTACAATTTGCAAGTACTCTTTACCACGTGCTACGGATGGCAATGCATCGTTTAGTGCTGTTAGGTAATCGATGTCACCAATTTGCACTAATTTGCCGTTACGACGCAAAAAGTCTGCTACTGAAGCGAAATCGACTGTTTGGTTTTGCACTTCAATTTTTTGCATAGCTGCGTAAATTTCGGCGTGGTTGCTTTGATAAAAATCTACCGGATACAAATTAGCCATCAAATCTGACTGTGATTCAACGTCACGCATGATGCAGCAAAGCAAATTGCGTTCTGCTTCGACACTGTTAGGCATGGTTTGATATACCGTTGTTTGTTTTCTTTCTTCTGCCATTGTTTTCTCCTTGTATGGCACGGACAACGCTGTCTACAAAACAGCATTGTACCCCTTATAATAATATTATTTTTAATTATACAATTTTTTTAGAAATAAAGCAAGAAATTGTGACAAAATAAATGCAAAAAAATAGGCAAGGATAAAATCCTTGCTTATTTTGAAACGGTCTAATTGCCCATTAGCACCACTTTGCTAGACATTTTGTATTCATTTTGCCTAATTTTTACCCTTTTTACAAGTTTACCATCCTTGTGATAGAGCAAAAAACCTTGACTTTTGACGTAATCGCTGCCGTTTGTAAGCACCTTTTGTTGACCTTGCAGAAGATTGTCCTGGTCGGTTGCTTGTCGGTATTCTACCTGCGGTGACGTACGCTCTAGCACTACACTTTCGCGGCTTATTTGGTAATCACAGGGCAGTCCGTATATTTCCACATACAGCTTGTTTGACTGCACGTAACTATGCAAATAAAGTGGGGACGTAGTACTGTTTACAAAGGCAAAATCAGCGTTTGGATAGCTCACCATTGCATCAAAAGACGGCGGGACATAGGTTGAAACTAGCGAATGCTGATACAAAGTAGCCACCTGCAAATCGGCAAGCAAAACGGCGTTGTACAAAGTGGTTGCTACTTGACACACGCCATCACCTACACCATCTACGTATGCGCCGTCCAAGATGACTTTCGCGGGGTAAAATCCATTAGCAACCGTACGCTCTCCAACGACTTGGTTGAAAGAAAACTTTTCCCCAGGCAAAACCACTTTACCAGTCAATTTGCTGGCACATACTTGCAAATTTCTACGGCGGTTTGCGTTGCCTTGAGCAAACGTTGTGTAAAAGCTAGAGCGCAGTACCGTAGCAGCTTTGAGTTGATGGATGGTAACCGCCTTATCCAGCACAACTGGAGCGTCAAAGTAAGGGTTTCCACTCAACAATGCACGCAACAGTCCGTCAACGTCTAAAGCAACGCCATCGCACCCACTTTGATAGATAAATTTGGTGGCTTTTTGTGGAAAAAACTGTGCTACGGCATCCCGTCTTTGCTTGTTGTCCGCCTGCATTTGCTCGACTAATCCATCTACGCCTACCAGCACGTAATAGGTACTTTCTCGAAAGGAAAAGCCACCTCTTACCAGCGTATCAATAAGGTTGCGTTTACCCTTGCAACCTAGGTAAACACCACGATTTTGCAGACTAGTTTCGTCAAGATTTTGACAGTTTTCCCACAGGTTGTAGTGATACTTTTTGCCATTGAAATTGATGGTTGACACAACATTCCACGGGGTAGCTGCAATAGTTGTTGCAAACGCCACGTTTGACATAAAAAATACGCCTACAACTAGTGTTGTAAGCGCAAAAATTAGTAGTAATTTAGTTTTCTTCAAGTCCGAGAATCCTTTGAGTGTAGGCATTGGGCGAAAAAGACTTTTTACCTATTGCAACGCCGTAGGTTTTGCTGTGAAAATCACTACCGCCTGTGACAATTAGGTTGTATTTCGTTGCCATTTTGTTGTAGAATTTACGCTCGGAAATAGTGTGTGTAAAATAGTCCGCTTCAATACCATGCAAACCTACTTTTACCAACGACTGCAAAAACTTTTCGAACGTTTCGTGCGTCATATGTAAATTTTTTGGGTGAGCAAGCACTGCAATACCCTTGTGTTTGATAACAAACTCTACTGCTTCGGCTGTAGACATTCGCTTTACTTGCACATAGCACTTTTTGCCGTTGCCGATATAGTTTTCAAATGCTTCTGGAACATCCTTGCAGTAGCCTTTGTTTACCATCTCACGTGCGATATCTGCCCTACCAATGCTTTTACCACAGGACTGGATTTCGTCTAGGTTGATATCAATACCATGCTTTTTTAGTTTGGCAACCAACTGCTTGTTGCGGTTGTTACGCATTTGCGACAGCCTGTTGAGATCCTGCTTGAACTCGGCAGTTGACGTATCCATGTTGAAACCCAACACGTGCACTTCCTTGTTGCCGGCAAGCGTAGAAACCTCGATGCCACCAACAACCTTTACGCCAAGCTTTTTTCCTTCTTCTTGCGCTAGATTTACACCCTTTGTAGTGTCGTGATCGGTGATGGCAATTACTTGTAAGCCTTTTTCTTTAGCAAGCGCAACTAGCTCCTGCGGAGACAAGCTTCCGTCAGAGCAAGTTGTGTGCAAATGCAAATCACATTTCATATTGATAGTATAACAACTTTTTGCACTAATGTCAATGCCAAATTGAAAAAACAATGCAAACAAAAGTTGCACTGCAGACACTCCTACATCTAATATATTATATATAATAATTGTTTTTACTTATGTTAAAATAACTATATTTTATAGGGCGAAAAAATGTTGCAATTTTTACTCCAAATTTGTCTAAAAAATGTTTAAAATTAGTAAAAAATTTACAAAAAAGGTATTGATTTTGAAAAAAATATATTATATAATAAGGATAGATTTAGCAGCCGCTAAATAAAATTTTTTACGATACTTTTTGCCCACCAAAGTGGGCAGGTAAATAAAAATTTTTTAAAGGAGAACTTTGATTATGATCAATCAAATTCAAAAGCTCTTTGCTAACAAACAAAAGCGTGCATTAGTGCTTATTGCTTTTTTTGTAGTATTGATCTTGTTTGCAACCATCATTGGTTCTTGCATTCAAACTGCTTGTTGGACTTACACCGTTGAAGATTTGCGTAACGTATCTAACACGGGTAAGATTACGCGTCCAAACGATGCCGGTGTAGACACAGCATACGATGTAAAAGGTAGCGTATCTTCTGGTTTGCTTTACATTCCAAAGAAAGCAAGCGCAGAAAACAAAGTACCTGCAATCGTATTTACACACGGCTTGTACAACAACCGCGAAATGCAATTGCAAAACGTAATCGAAATGGTACGTCGTGGCTACGTTGTTTTGGCTATTGACTACGGCGGACACGGTCACAATGCTACAGAAGACCAATTGGATGCTTCACTTGGTATGAACAGCAACTATGGTTACACACCATACATCATGCTTAATGCTGCAAAATACCTATACAACCTACCAATGGTTGACCAAAGCAAGATTGGTGTATCCGGTCACTCTATGGGTGGTGGTGCTACAACCAACACATTGCAATTGGACGGTATTGACACAAAATACTCTGACCAAGTAGCAACTGGCGAATTGGCAACAGCTTGCGACGCAAGCCGTAAAGCAGGTTATCACCTTGGTATTGTTTCTGCTGCTTTGACACAAGCAAACGACGTTACTAACATGTTTGGTTATGCTGATACAGCTTCCATCGGTAGCAACGTAATTGCAGCAGGTGTATTGAAGGCTTCTGCAGACGAATTTTTCTTTAATGGAACATTGAAAGAAGAAGCTTACCTAAGAGTTTCTAAGGTTAGCGTAGACGAAACAAACTTTAGCAGTTACTATCTAAAAGATAAAGATGGTAATTACGTAAAACAAGACACAGAAGACGCTAAATTTAGACCTGGCAAGCAATACTACAAGCTTACAAAGAGTGGTAGCGCTTACGTATACTTGCGTTCTGACAGTGCAACATCTTTCGTTACGGGTATTTCCAAGTTCGTTCTTCCATATACACCATCAATCACAGAATACAACGTAGTTAACGGTGGTATTTACGTAAATGGCGTATTGACATATCAACCAGAACACAAAGTTTACGACACACTTGATACAGTAAGCGGCGGAACAATTGAACGCACTGTACCAAAGATGGGTACACTTGTTTCTGCACAAAGAAAGGGTGAAGCTATTGCTTCTGCTGAAAACCACATCCGTGTTATTTACGAAGCACGTGAAACTCACCCAATGAACCACTGCTCAGTTCAATCTGCAGCTCACGTAATCGACTTCTTCTACAACGCATTTGGCGTTTCCCCAATTGATAAGTACACTGCTCCTTCCAACCAAACATGGTGGATCAAAGAAGCTGTTTCAATCTTTGGTTTCATCGGTATCTTTGGATTGATGTTGCCTGTATTGGATTTGTTGCTAAGCTCAAAACTATTTGCATCTGTAAATGGCGAAGCAAGCGAAGCTCCAATCTTGCTAACACGTCCTCGCAAGCACGTAAGCTACTGGGTATCTGGCATTTTGACAGCATTGTTCGGTGCATTCAGCTTGAAGAACATGTATGGCGACAACAAATGGCGCATTTACGACTCAATCCTAGCAATCTTCAACAAAGAAGAATTTATCTACAACGACACAGTAGCTAGATTTGCTGCTTGGGGTATGTTGTGTGCAGCATTTGCATTGGTAGTTTCTGCAGTTATCTGGTTCATCAACCATTGCATCAACGTTGGCAAGTATGGTGATGACTACGCTGCTTACGACGAATCTCCATTTGCAGGATTCAAAATTAGAAGCTGGCAAAACGTATTTAAGACACCATTGCTTGCTGCTATCTTGCTTGTAGTATTCTACGGCGTTATCAACTTGATGTGGAAAGTATTCCTTGTTGACCTTCGTCTATGGACATTTGACTTGAGAGTATTTGACTTCATACGTATTCCTGCAATGCTACAATATGTTCCATATTTCTTCATCTTCTACATGGTAACATCTGCATTGAGCCAAAACTTCAGAGTTAAAGATCTTCCAGAATGGGCTACAATTGCTATCAACGTATTCTTCAACGTTATCGGTATCGTTATCTTGTTGTGGAACTCTAACAGCTACTTCATCCGTACAGGTACACAAATCTCTACATCCAGCTTGTTCTACATCGCAGCTATTCCAATTATCCCATGCGTAGGCTTTGCTACAGTAATTGCTCGCAGAATGTACGTTCGTACAGGTAATGCTTGGTTGGCAGGTATTGTAAACACTGTAATCATGACATTCTTTGCTTGTGCTAACACATCATTGGCAGTCGGAAGTCGGATCGTAGCCATGT
>JAZQUN010000029.1:0-23276 GCA_045631385.1 Clostridia bacterium | reverse complement strand
ACAGAACGACATGGCTACGATCCGACTTCCTTGTAGGTGTAATAGTCTTCGGCAAGCACTTGCGTGGAATTGCTTGGCAACACCTTGAACACGTAGCCATCGGCGGTTTGCTCTGCCCAGACCTTGTCGCCTTCCACTGCTACTACACGCTTGACGTACTTTTCGCTGTTACCTAAAAACCCTGCCAAAAACTTTGCTTGGACATCTTCGGTAAAAAACACTACGATATCGCCTCGGTCAACCTTTGCCGTCTTGCTTACCCAAATGGTTTGACCATCGGCTAGCGTTGGGCTCATTGACTCTTGCTTGACAAGTACGTTGCTTACAAAAAAGCCCTTGACTAGTAGCACTAATGCAAAAAACACTACTGCTGCTATCAGCAATACGTTGAGAAGCTTTTCTGCAACGGTTTTGCTTTGTGGTGTATCGGGGGTTGGATTAGTTTGTAGATTTGATGACATCTTTGACCGCCTTGTGAAATTTGTTAGAATCAAGCGTTACAACGTGCTGGCACTTTGTACATTGCATTTTGTAATCTGCGCCGACACGCAACACTACCCATTTGTTGCATCCGCAAGCATGGGTTTTTTTTGTAATTACATTGTCGCCCAAGTTTAGTTGTATCATACAAGTGAAATGTTGTTTATGATAAATTTTTCCTTTGCATTGAAAATTACCATATCCACTTTGTTACCAATGGTGATGGTACGCTTTTCGTTGGAAAGAAAATCGTTGCTGTTTAGTATTACTCGTTGCCATCTGCCGTTACCGACCAAGTTGACGTGGGCAAAGTAGCTTTGGTTTTGCTCGCCAAGGTTGACGATGGCTACAATAGTAAATTGTTGCTTGACATCGCAACAAATATCAAATGCCAGTACGCCACCAGTCGATACGTTTGACGAATCACTTAACGCAAAGGTTGCAAAGCAGCTACCCTTTTGACCGGTGATACCCATGTAGCCCTTGCATTTGTAAAGCTCGATTTCGTTGCCGTGCCATTTATCTGATACCACGTTGACTGGAACAAA
Source organism: Clostridia bacterium (assembly GCA_045631385.1). Taxonomy (GTDB): domain Bacteria; phylum Bacillota; class Clostridia; order Christensenellales; family CAG-314; genus RGIG5495. Next base: position 22,248 of record JAZQUN010000029.1, on the reverse strand, counting down.
GCGGAAATCTTCTTCGCCCGAATAGATTAGTGGCTTGCGGTGACACAAAGTATATTGATTTGCCGTAGAAATTTCTAGCAACGGTGTGGATACTGGAACTTCGCCGTTGGCTACTGCCAAGGCATATAGTTGGCAGTTGTTTTCATACAAATCCAACCTGCCTTGGTAGACGTTGTCTTGCTCGGTTGCAACAAGTGGCGCAACTACCCAGTGCTTGCCCTTTTTGTTTTTGTCACGGCAGTACCACAACTCGATGTCGGTTGGATCACAGTTGGTAGTTACTTGTACCGTCAAGTTGCCGTCATTGTTGTCTACTACTTGAAGCTTCATTTCTGCTTCGCTGCTTTTGCCCTTGAACCACTTGGCAATAGAAGTTGTTACGTGGTTTGGCAAGTAATCAAACACGTCGGGCAAAATAAGCAATTTACTTTGTTTGTTTATCCTTGCAAAAGACTTACTCAACGTGCCAATTTGAACGTTGACGCTGTTACCACCACATACTATGTACACGGGTACTTTGATAAGGGACAAGTAGCTTTGCGGACCAATTCCCATTTCCCAGATTTGCTCGTGCTCCTTTTTGTGAAGCTGTTTGTCTACCATAGAAACGTTTTCCATGGCAAGCAGTTGCAAATCGGTGTACTTTTGTGGGTGTGTAAACGGATATTGATCGAGCAAATTACCAAATACGATTGCTCCGTTTTGTACACGACCGTCCATTGCAAGCACCATCATGCCTACACGACTGCCCGTGCCTAACGTGATGACGGATATTCCCTTTACGTACTTTTGCTCTTCTAGCAAGGTTACGGCTCGCATGTTGTTTACTGCGTACTCGTACCACTTGGTTTCCTTTGCGGTGTCGATTACTGCAAAGTCGTCCTTGCAGTCAAGGCTGTTGGCGTAATAAAGTTGATTTGGATAGACGGTGTGTCTGCCCTTTTCAACGAATCCGCGCATATCAACTGCCATAGCAATGAAGCCTTGCTTTGCCCAATACTGTAGTTCTTCGATATCAATAGGCTTGGAAGGCTCGTTGATAACTAGCAATGCTGGCTTTGAAGAACGGGTGCTTTTGTAGCATACTACTGCAAAGACACGGCTTTTTGCTCCACTTTCTAGCGTGCGGCCAGTAAAATACAACTCTTCCGTTGTGATGCCGTCCGTTTCTGTTTTTTTGTAGCTTTGCTTATCTAACGGCTCTGCCTTTGGGTCGAAGTTTTCCCAAAGCATTTGTGGGGATAGTAGTTTCATGATTGTATCTCCTAGTTACTTGTGGTAACTTACATTGTTTTCGATGGTGCAAGCACGGTAGATTTGCTCGTACAATACTACACGTGCTAATTGGTGTGGCAGGGTTATTCTGCCAAAAGATAGACGCAAATTTGCTCTTTTTTTGACTTCGTCAAGCAATCCGTAACTGCCACCAATTACAAACGTTACGCAAGAATTGGTTTGCTTGGCTTGACAAATGGCTGTGGATAGTTGGTTGCTGGTGAGCGTTTGCCCGTCGATATCTAATGCTACGACAAAGCCTTCTAGCTTGGACAAAATTGCCTTGCCTTCGGTATGAAGTATTTTTTCCTTTTCCTTGTCGTTGGGGTTGCCGGAAAACAGGCACTCGTCTACTTCGACCATTTCTGTCTTGGCAAAGCGTGAAATACGCTTGCTGTACTCGGCTATTGCATCTTTGAAAAAGTTTTCCTTAAGCTTGCCTACGGCTACGACCTTAAATTTCATAGCGCACCTACCCATAGATATACGCAAAGGGCTGACGTTGCTAGCATCAACAAGTCAAAGGCTGGTGCGTTGATTTTTTGCTTGGTTGGTTGTGGCAATTTGATTTGACGATTGAAAACATATGCGAGCACTGCTAGAATTGCTCCGCCTATTAGCACAAACCAAATTCCGTGTGTTTGGTACACGCCGGTTGGCTCGACGTACAAAGCAAGTAGCATTGCTGCCAAGTTGTTGCACAAGTGAGCAATTACAGGCAAAATGATGCTTTGCGTAGCAATGGCAACATATGCAAGCATACTACCAAAAGCAAACTGGTGCAAAGTTTGTGCTGGACTGCCGTGGAACAAGGCAAACAACAAACCTGTTAGCACTATTGCCGTGGTGTTTCCTAGCCTTGTTTGTAGGCCCTTTGCTATCAAGCCACGAAACAAAAGCTCTTCGTTGATGGCTGGCAAAATGCAGGCTACCACCACTGCTAGTACAGGGTTTTGCAAAATTTGTTGGTTGGTGATTGGCTTGGTTGTAACATCGCAGCCAAGCTTGGTTAGTAGTTGCAAAAACCAATCGTTTGCAACAACCGAAACGTTGAGCAAAACAACTGCCATTACGCACAAAAGCACCGCTATCTTTGGAGAAAATGCTTGCTTTCTGATTCCTAGCGTTTGTTTGACTGGTTGTTTGCTTAGTTTCAAAATAAGTAGACCTACTGCACCCAAACACAAACTGTATGCTCCGTTGATGAGCCAAAAGTTGAGACCTTCGCTAACAAGGACTCCGTTTTGTTGCAAAAGCGTTAGCAACACCGAAAATCCCAGCATAGTTGCCAAACCAAAGGCGTACGCCAAGGATGAATTTTTGTAGGTAGTTAGTGGATTAGTCAAGTGTAACTCCCCTTTGATACTGGTCGGCAACAAACAGTCCTACGTCCTTGCCTTCCAGCACTTTGTTTTGTTGAAATACCGTCAAAGCTTGTGCAAAGGCAAGCTCCTTGGTGTTGTTGTTTTGAGAAAGGTGTCCCAAAACGATGTTTTTGACGTTGCCCTGCAAAAGATGCTCTATCACCTTGCCGCATTGAGCGTTGGATAGATGTCCTAGATTAGATGCAATGCGTTGCTTGAGCCAAGCAGGGTAATCACCTTGAGCAAGCATACCGTCATCGTAGTTGCTTTCGATAACAACGTTTTTTGCTACGCTTAAAAAGTTGAGAATATCTTTGCCTGCAACACCTGTATCGGTGCAGATAGCGGCGTAATCCTTGCCGTCAAAAAAGCGGTACGCCGTGCACGACAAGGCATCGTGAGAGCAAGCGGTGAAATCTACCTGCAAATCCTTGACGTCAAAGTTTGCCGTATAAAAGTTGTAGTTGCCACAAGGAAACTTGGTAGGCAAGCACGTAAGCAACTTTTTGTGAGCGTAGATGGGGGTTTCGTAGTGCTCCGTCCATCTTGCAAGGGAGTTTACGTGGTCGTTGTGCTCGTGAGTGACTAGTATTGCGTCAATATCCAACGGCGAAAGTCCTAGTGGTTGCAGTGCCGTCTTTATTGTGTTACAGGAAAACCCGGCATCTACCAACAAATTGGTAGATTTGTGTTGCACCAAGGTGCAGTTGCCGTGGCTTCCGCTGAAAAGTGTCGTTAGTTTCATGGTTGAATTTGGTTATAGTTGCGACAAAATTTCTTCCCTTGCTTGCTTGTACTCGTCGCTGTTGGTATCAAGTTGCAAGGTGTCTACTACCTTTTGTTGCATTTGTTGAGTTAGTTTGTATTTGCTTGCAATGGCAATGGCTATCAAACTGATTACTACCGGCAACAAAATGAATACTAGACGAATTGCTAGTTGAGCACCTTCAGATTGCACTGTTGGGATAAGTTGAACGTTGTCCTTGCCAATGTTTACGATGAATTGATCAAGATTTAGCCCACCTAGTTGGCCACCTGTTGATACAAGTTGGTTGTACTCTTGTGTGGTCAAGTACTGTGTTTCGACATATCCTGCACTTGCAATGATTGCGCTTGGCAAAGACAAGCCGATGGCTTGCGCTGTTGTGTTCAAAAAGTTGGTTAGCCCGGAAAATGCGCCTTCGGTACGTTTGCCAAAGTAAAGTTGACCTACGTTGCACACGTCACCAAAGGATGAGTGTGGAACATAAATTGCACCACCGATACCTAGACCAAGTGACAAACCTGCTAGCATAATTACCCAGTTTGGAGCGCCTCCTACTGTTACGACAGAGCCGTTGACTGTATCGATAGCTGACTCTGCAGGAATTAGTAGCAACAACAAAACTACTGCAATCCAAATCAAGTGTCCCACAGTGAAAGCAAAGCGCTTGGACTTTTTTCTCAAAATGCCAAGATACATTTGCAATGCGAAAATTTGTGCTACAAACATGCATGCTGCTGCAATGGTTCCAATAGGAAAACGAGACAACGTGGTATCAAGGGATACCGCTTGATAGGTTAGTCTACGTACGTAGAAATCACAGAAAATAAAGAAGAAACTGCTCATTACTGACATACCCATACTGGTTGCCATTTGCATACCAAGGTACTGACGGTAGGTCTTGAGTTTGAGTGGTTGGAAAAACTCCTTAATGGACACCTTGCTTTTTAGCGCTGGTGTGTGAATACGCTCGTGACTGAAAATTGCAGTAACCAAAATTGCAATGCAAAATACCACGCCAAACATTACTGCCATGATGATGTAGCTTACGCCACCATCATTTTTGGTTGGAGATGCAATCATACCTGGTACTGCGACGCAAATTAGGCTGGCAAATACCGAAAATGCTAGACGTACCGCATTTGCCTTGTTGCGCTCCTTGTAGTCGTCCGTCAATTCGCTTGCGTGAGAAAAGTAAGGAATTAGTACAAAGCTTTGTGCCGTTGCGTACAAAAAGTACATCAACGTTACAAATAGTATCTTAAGTGGTAGGCTGTCGGTTAGCAAATTCCATGGGAAGAATAGCAATATCAAACCAACCAAAACGATTGGTGCGAAAATTAGCATAAAGTAACGACGTTTGCCTAGTTTGCCTGGCTTTTTGCCGTCGGACACCTTGCCAATGAATGGATCGATGAAGCCATCCCAAAGTTTGCTGACAAGCAAAATGATGGATACGTACCACATTGGTATGCCCACTACCAACGTCAAAAACGGTACGTACAAAAAGTTGATGATGTTAAAGCTGCCGCCACCGAAGATATCGGCAGAAGCAAACGCTAGGTTTTGACCTAGACTGCGCTTATTTGTTGTCATGGTTGTTTCCCCCAATTGTTAAACGTTGAATCTAAACAATACTACGTCGCCATCTTTGATGACGTACTCTTTGCCTTCGCTACGAACCTTGCCGTGTTCCTTGGCTTGATTGTAGCCACCCATTTCTAGCATGGTTTCGTATGGAACGATTTCTGCACGGATAAAGCCCTTTTCGAAGTCGGAGTGGATTTTGCCTGCAGCTTGTGGTGCTTTGGTTCCTTCTTCTACAGTCCAAGCACGTGTTTCCTTTTCGCCGGCTGTAAGGTAACTTACCAAGCGCAACAATTTGTAGCACTTCTTAACCAAACGAGAAAGACCACTTTCGGTGATGCCGTAGCTCTCCAAAAACATTTCTTTGTCTTCGTCCGGCATTGTAGAAAGCTCTTCTTCGACCTTTGCACAAATTACTAGCGTTTCGGCGTTTTCTTCCTTCGCCTTTGCTTCTACTTGCAAAACGTGATCGTTATATGGTTGACCAAGGTCGTTTTCGGAGATGTTTGCTGCGTAAATTACTGGCTTTGCAGTAAGTAGTAGCATTTCGCCTACAAGGGCAAGACCATCTTCGTCAAGCTCCATTGTGCGAACAGGTTTTTCTTGCTCCAAGTGAGCCAAAATTGATAGCAAAATTTGCTCGTCTACCTTGTACTTTTTGTCGCCGCCCTTCATGAGTGTGCGTGTGCGCGCAAGCTTGTTGTTGACGGTATCCATGTCGGCAAGGATAAGCTCCAAGTTGATGGTTTCCATATCGCTTACGGAATCGATTGTGTCGGATACGTGAGTGATGTTGCTATCTGCAAAGCAACGCACTACGTGAACGATAGCGTCAACTTCACGAATGTGCGACAAAAATTTGTTGCCCAAGCCTTCACCTTTGCTTGCGCCCTTTACTAGACCTGCAATGTCGACGAATTTAAGGTAGGTTGGAGTGATTTTTTGACTGTCGTACAATGCTGCTAGCTTGTTGAGTCTTTCATCAGGTACTGCAACAATGCCGACGTTTGGCTCTATGGTACAAAATGGGTAGTTTGCAATTTCTGCACCGGCTTGTGTGATTGCGTTAAATAACGTGCTTTTACCTACGTTTGGTAGGCCTACTACACCTAGTTTCATGTTACACCTCGAATATTTAGTACAAGTATTGTACTACAAAATCAACAAAATGTAAATAATAGCAAGCAAAGTTTACTTGTTTTACGGTCTAAAAGTGCAAAAAATTGCCTAAAATATACTGCGGAGATAGACTATGACCATACTTGAAAGCATTTTTTTGGGATTACTGCAAGGTTGGACGGAATTTTTGCCAATATCTAGCAGCGGACATTTGATAGTGGCACAGCAACTGTTTGACGTGGAAGCTACGTTGTTTTTTGACGTGGCGTTGCACGTTGGAACGTTTTTTGCCGTGGTACTAGTGTACAAAAAAAGTTTACAGCAATATGCTGTAAATCCACTAAAAAACAAACGCTTACATCTAGTTGTGTTTGCTAGCATCCCAACTTTTCTACTAGCGTTTGTAGTAAAAACCTTTGTTAGCGACAGTTTGTTTGTAAGTTTGCTCCCAGTTGGGTTTGCATTGACCATTGCCTTTCTGGTTGTTTCGCACTACTTTTACAAACCACGTTTTTACCTATATAGTTGCCCTATTTGGAGCGTAATTTTGTGCGGAATTGTACAAGGGGTGGCGGTGTTTCCGGGACTTTCGCGAAGTGGCAGTACCGTATCCACCTTGAAGCTGTGCGGGTGGGAGCAAAATGATGCAACGGAGTTTTCATTTGTGTTGTCACTGCCGATAATTGCTGCTAGCGCACTTGTTGAAGGGCTGGAATTGACAAAAACTCCTCTTGCTACGCCGTGGTACTGCGTGGTGATTGGTGTTGCGTTTGCTTTTTTGAGCGGATACGCGGCACTTTCCTTTTTGAAAAGGCTGAAAAGCTACTCGTGGGTGTGGTTTGCATTTTACCTGCCTATACCGTTGCTCCTTAGTGTAATTACAATGTAACAAAAAAGCACACTCGCGTTTGAGTGTGCTTGTTTTTTGTGTGTGGTTGTTAAGCGCGAATCCAGTCGCAAAGAACGTGATCTTCTTTTAATAATTGCGCAGCTGTTTGAACATTAGCCAAATCGCTAGACTTGATTGTTTGGGAAAATGGTTCGCCTGTAACAGAGTCGAAGCCGTCGACTGTCCAACCCGTTGTGTTTTCAAATACTACTGTTTGCAAACCATAACAGTAAACAAAAGCGGCTGATTTGATTTTTGTAACATTTGCGTGGATGGTAATTGTTGCAAGAGATTCGCAACACCAAAATGCTTGGGAAGGTATGGTTGTAACAGCCGCTGGAATTACAAACTCTTCAAGATCCCAGCAGTGACGGAAACATGATTCTCCCAAGTAGTTGACTGTGTCTGGCAATGCAATTGCTTTTAGCTCGACACAGTTTTCAAAGGCTCTATCAGATATTCTTGTTAGTTTGCACTCTGGGTCGATGGTTAGTGTCTTTAGGTGCCATTCTGCACGTTCGGTTGGCTCTTCGCGGAATGCTTCGGTCAAAATTTGAGTAACGTTGTAGAAGCTGCCGTTGTGCTCGATTTTTGCAGGGATGTGTCCATTGGTTAGTGCTTGGATTTGCTTTGCGACTGTTGCTTGCCCAGATGCAAGGGCAAAGCGTACGCCGTCTACGATTACGTAGATGTTACCGTCGTTAGCGCGCTCGTTGTTGTCGCTGTTCCATACTACTGGGTTGTTGTCAACGTTCCAGTTGTTGTGCCAAGTTGCTGGTTTGCTGGTTGCTTGGCATTTGATAGTAAGACCTTGACATTGAACAAAAGCGTTTTCTTTGACATCCATAACGGTTGCTGGAATTGTGATATCTACTAGGTTGTAGTTGTACGCAAATGCAAGACGACCGATAGTTTCTAGTTGAGAATCTGGAGCAAAGTTGACCTTGGAAAGATTGTCAATCCAGTCAAACGCCATTTCGCCAATGTATGTAACCGTGCTTGGAATTGTAACTTCTTCAAGAACTTCGGAAATCATGATGTTGTCATCACCCGTAATTTTGTCTTCGTCACAAAATGCACTAGCGCCAATTTTTTGAACAGGCTTGCCGTTGAAATATGGTGCAATGTTTAGGTGTGTGTCCAAAAACGTGCCTGCACCTGTTACGGTGTAGTATGCTCCGTTGGAAGACAACTCGTAAGTAAGACCTTTGGAGTAACCGTCGCCAATATCGCAAATTGTGCAGTTTGTACCGTCCCATTGGTGATTTTCGCTAGTAGACAAAAATTCACCGCAATCAGCACAAACTAGTTTGTGGTAGTTTTCGGTTGTTTCCCACTTGGTATTTTCGTGCGAACATCCGCATGCTGTAAGCAAGCAAACGGATACCGCTAGGGTTAGTATCAATAATATCGTTAGTAAACGTTGAGTTTTCACAAATAGTGCTCCTTCAAAATTAGTTGAGTATTTGATATTATACACTACAATGGCGCAAATTTCAACCAAAGAGCGCACCTTTTTGAAAAAAGTTGACTTTTTGCCTTGTTTTTTACTAAAAACAAAAGTGCCAAACACATTGTTGGCACTTTTGTTGGTTAGTTTAGTTTGATCAACTTGTTGTCGGCAATGGATAGCAAATAGCTATCGACTGGCAAATTGAGTATCTTTTCTACCGCAAAGCGATAGCTTTGTAGCTGTTTTGTGTAACGCTCTTCTAGTTTGTAACTGTTTGACGTGTACTTGAAGTCTACGATGATGGCTTTGTCGTTGCCTACCACTAGCAAGTCGATGATGCCTTGTAACAAAGTGCTGGCATCACTGCCGTCCTCGACAAAGCGCGAATACTCTGTTTGTGTCAAAAACGGTACTTCGTGGTAGACCTTGCCACTGCTTACAATTTGCTTAAAGGTTGGGTTGGACAACGTTTGGTAAATCAAATTGATATCTATTTTCGCCGCAATTTGCTCGTCAATTAGGCGTTGATTAACTAAAGTTTGCAAGTGCGTTGCAATTTGCGATGCGTCAGCATCGTAGTTGATAGTTTCGTAAACCTTGTGATACGCCGTACCCAAAAGCATACGAATATCGTCGGAAGCGAGCGGTTGCCACGTAACGTTGCCTTCTTGTTGGCCTTCCTTTAGGTCGAAATAGTGAGCATCTAGAGTGCTACTTGCAAGCTTTGATGGTACAATTTGATGCGTATATGGGTACACGTATGCTAATTTTGACAAAGCTTGATCCAAATCTTGTGACTGTGTGGCAAGAAGTTGTTGCTCCTTTGCACCGTCCTCTTGGTACTTGGATTCGTCCAAAAAGCTTACCATAATGCCGTTGTTGTACTGTCCGTCGGCAAACTTTTTGACGTGCTTGCCTACTGCTGTGAGCAGCCAAGGAGCGTAACAGTTGACGGCGTTAAGTGGCTTTTTGCCTGCAAGCTCGTTGGCGTAGTTATCTTCGGGCAGAGTGATGATTAGATACTTTTGTGCGCGGGTTAGCGCAACGTACAACAAGCGAAGCTCTTCCGCCAAATTGGCCTTTTGCTTCAAAAATCTAGTTGCAGTTGCCACTAGCGAATTGGATTTGATACGGTTGTCAAAGTCGTAATAGTTAAAAGTAATGCCAAAATCTGCATCGTAAACTGCAGTATCGGTATCAGCCTTGAAGTGTCTTGTTGCGCCAACAATAAACACCACTGGAAACTCAAGCCCTTTGGATGCGTGCATTGTCATAAACTTGACGGCAGAAATTTGTGATGAGTCGTCGTCAAGCTCGTCTTCAAAGGCTGTTTCGTCCAAAAATTGCAAAAATTTGTCTATGCTTTGGCTGTAATGCTTATCTTTGATTTGATCGATAAACTCGTACATTTTTTTGACACGCAAGCTTGCATTTGGCAAGCCTGACACGTGCAAGTGATAATTGGTGCTTGCAACAACTTCTAGCAAAAGCTGGTCAACCGTTGCTCCGTAACTGAACAGGCGGTACGTTTCTATTTGAGTAAGAACGCTGTTGAGCTTTTGCGCTATTTCGTCGTCGTGGCTTTGGGCATATGCCGTTGCACGCAAGTAAAAGCTTTGCTTTTCGTAACCTGTGCTAATCTTGACGTGAGCAAGTTGTTGCTCGGACAAATTTCCTAAATGCGACAACAAAACGCCTACAAAGGCAACGTCGTTGTGTGGGTTGTCTATTACGCGAAGAAGTGACACGAGCAGACGCACTTCCTTGTTTTTGAGTCCTTTCATACTGAACGAACCAACTACAGGGATGTTTTTTTCCAACAATACGTTGTACAAATTGATGGCGTAGTCGCCCTTGCTGCGCGACAAAATTGCAATGTCACTGTACCCAATGGTTTTTGATACAGGCACGTCGCCGCTTTCGTCAACATAGGTGCTACCTACAAGTTGCTGTATGCGGTGAGCAATAGCCAAACCTTCGGCACGAACCTTGTCAAACGTGTCGCTGATTGGTTGGTCTATGTTGTAAATTTGCTGTTCGGCTTCTGCTTGCTTATTTTCTGCTTTTGGCTTGCTGATTACGTCAATTAGTACAGGTTGAAGCTCGGATTTGCCCTTAAGTTTTCTGAAAGCCTTAAATAACGACGTTTGTTCGTAGTTGATTTTGCCAAAGTCTTCCGTCATAACGCCGCTCATTACGGTGTTGACAAAGTTGAGTATCTTGTCGTCAGAGCGGTAGTTTTGGTTGAGCTCGACGTATTCGCACGTTGCATCTTGTTGAAAATCTTTAGAACTATCAGCAAAGTTGTTTGGCGTGCAACCACGGAAACCGTAGATGCTTTGCTTGACGTCGCCTACCAAAAACAAACGGTTGTTACCCACAAGCTTGTTGATGATTGCTGCTTGTAGTGGGTTGGTATCTTGGTGCTCGTCCACAAAGACGTACTTGTACTGCGCTTGAATTTCTGCTAGGCAATGCTCGTCGTTGAGAATTTTTAGCGCAAAGTGCTCCAAGTCGCTGAAATCCACTACTCCGCTTTGGCGTTTGGTTTGAGCAAATACGTTGTCAAAGCGTTGCAACACTTCTACAAATTTATCGGCGTATTCCGTCATTTGTGCGGATTGCTCTACAAGTTGGTCAAAGGTGACGTCGCTGTCAAAATCCACGTATACCTTGATGCTTTTTTGACACTCTTCTTTGATGGCGGAAAACATATCAATAAGCGTTTCTTTGGTGTTGTCGTCAACTACCTTCCACTCCTTGCTTCTTCTGTTTGGCAAGCCTTTGACGTTGCCTACAATTTGTTTGACTAGTTGATAGTTTTGTCTAAAGGTGTTGGTTGGTGCTACGGAGAACAAATCGGCGTTTTCTTGGCAAATGTTAACGTAGAAATTTAGCCCGTTTAGTTTACCAACGTCGGCGCAATCTAGCCATTGGTTGCGTATATAGATGAGAGTGCTTATCAAAAAGGCATTGAATTGTTGCTCTAGCGGGCTACCTTCAAAGTGCAGACCGTTTTCGCGGACATGCTTGTACCAATCGTAAAAATCTACAAATGAGCAGCTTTTGTCGTGAAGCTTGACAATCTCTTCTATCAAAAGCTCGTCGTTGCGATTTGCCGAATAGATTTTGTACAAATTGTCAAACACTTGGTCATCAGACTGGTAGTAATCTTCCAATACCTTTTTTAAGCATTGAATCTTTAGATTTTTGAGAGAATAATCATCCAACATTGTGTAGTTGGGGTCGATATCTACTACGTAAAAGTAGTTTCGTAGCAAATTACCGCAAAAGCTGTGCAAGGTGGAGATTATGCAGTTGTCTATCTTTTCTAGTTGCTGCAATACGGCAGGGTTGTCGCGCTCCTTCATCAACTTGCCCGTCAACTTTTCCTTCATTTGATTTGCGGCAAGCTTGGTAAAGGTTACTACTACCACTTGCGACAAATCAACGTTGTCCTGCTTGATCATTTGAAAAAGGCGCTCTATCATGACGGTGGTTTTGCCCGTGCCGGCAGACGCAGATACTAGCGTGCTTTTGTGCCTGCTGTTGATAGCAAGCTGTTGGCTGGTATTAAATTTTGATAGGTCGGTATTATTCTTTGGCATTTTGTACAATTCCTTCGATATCAAATCTGCTTACTGTTACCTTTTTGCGTGGTGGGTGTACGTACACGTCTTGATAGTCACAAATTGAGCTGTAATCACAATAGGTGCAGGCGTTTTCGTACGGATTTATCGATACGTAGCCCTGTTTGATGAGTTTGCCCGCAGTTGCTATCATCATTAGCGCGTAATCAATTTCTGCTTGGATTTGGTTGGCGGTGATTATGCGACTTTTAGCACTGATGCTGCCGTCTTTGTTAAGGATGATGCCTAGACGTTTGCTTGCATTAGTTTCTAGTGCGTTGTCAATTTGGGTGGCAATGGTCAAATCGTCAATGGTACGGCCGTTGAAATAGTGGCTGTTTTCACCCGACTTGACAAACTTGTCGTGAATGTTGAAGTAGTAAAATCCTACTGGGTTGAGCTTCAAACTTTCCATTACTGCCTTGAGATAGACAAGCAGTTGCAGTTTTTGTCCGCTGTATAGCTCGCTTTCATCGTAGTGGGCGCTTGCTGCACCACTTTTGTAGTCGATGACGATAAAGTTGTTGCCGTTGACGTCTACACGGTCGATTACGCCGTTGAGCAAAAACTCTTCGCCATCAAATTGCACCTTGACGCTTGGGTATTTACCACGTTTGCCAAATCCCATTTCGGTGTGAAGGTTGGCAAAATCGCTGGATGCAAATTGCTTCTTTACCACTTTGCATAGCTTTGCTGACTCTTTGCGAAGCATCTTGATGGTGTTTTTATTGTTTGGATCGGACACGATAGCCTTGTAGTAATCGTCCTTGAGCGCCTGGTCAAAGTGTACGTGTGCCTTACTTGTTGTTTGGCTATCTGTTTCGTTGATATCCATATCGTTGACGTAGCACTCGAGTACGGCGTGCAAAATTGTACCCAGTAAGTTGCTTTGCAGCTGGGCTTCTTCGCGCTTTTGGATACCTAGTCCGTATTGGAAATAGAACTTGTATGGGCAGGAGAAAAACTGTGTTATTTTGCTGATAGACACCTGGCTGTCTTGCAAAAACAACTCCTTGCCGTTGTTTATTGTAATAGTTTCGTCCTTGAGTGTGCTGTATTGCTCGACTTGCTCTTTGAGATGGTTGTAAAGCACTGTGTAATGTGGCATCCTTACAGGTTGCTTATCTTGTAAGCGTCGGCGTGACAACACTAGTTTGCTCATGGTTTGCTTGTAAGTGTATACTTGTTCGTCGGCACTTTCTATCTTACTTAATGGTTTGCCGTCTTGGTTGAACAATGCATACAGTTGTGCAACAAATGGGCTTGGCGAAAGGGCTGTTCCTTCGTCACTGGTGCAGTAACCTACAAACAATTTGTCGCTTGGCTCTTGCAAGAGTTGCAACAAGGCAAAACGCTCACGCTTGTTTTCTACTTCCACCATTGGCTCTACCACTAGGCCGTATTTGGTCATTTCTGCAACGTTGCGGTCGGTTAGCACCTTGCAGTCACTTTGGATGCGTGGCATTACACCATTGTTTGCACCAAGCAGTGCCAAAAAGCCTATGTCGTGCTTGCGGGACTTGGCCATGTTTACTACCATGACGCTGTCAGTCTTTTGTGGCAATACGGATACGTTGACCGACTTGAGCGCAGTTGTGAGTATTTGCACAAAGGAGTCCAACGTAATTACGTCGTCTTGCAAGATTTCGCTCATTTGCACTAGCACTTCGTCAAACTTTTCTACGACCTGCTGCGTTGTCTTTGCGTGGTTGTCAAAGTTGCTTTGTAGTTGCGCATTGCTTAATTGCTCACAACGGCTATCTAGCGACAGCTCTTGCACCATTTTTTGCAAAAGACTGACGTAGGCGGTTGCGGTTGCGCTTTGTGGGATGGCATACTGATTAGCAATTTGAGCAAACTGCTCGCGCACCTTTTGCGCTGGCTGGAAGGTAGTTTCCTTTTCGCCCAAAGCAAACGGTGTCAAAAAGCGGTGTGCTGGGTTGAACTTGTAACAGTAGTTTTCAAACTTAAACACGTCGTCGGCATCGGCATTAAACAATGGGTTTTTTACAAAGTTTAGTACCGTCTTTAGACCAAAGTTGCTTTTGAAAATTTGCAAATAATCTAGCAAAAATTGTGAATAAACGTGAAAATCTAGTGGTGTCTTGACATCGCAAAAATAAGGGATGTCAAACTCGTCAAAGACTGTGCGAACGGCGTTTTTGTACTTGTTGACGTCGCTGGTTACTACGTAAACGTCACCAAAGCGACCACCGTCACGAACGTAGTTTTGTATTTGACACGCCAAAGCGTAAACTTCTGATAGACGGCCGTTGCCTTGAAATACTTGCACAAAGCCGTTGTTTTCTGTTGGAGTGTCCAAATTGGCGTAGCGATACAGATTGTTGCCAATTTGCTTGGTGTGTTGGTTTTGGTGGTACTCGTTGTTGATGACGTTGACTTGTTGGTTTACTTCTTTTGCTACTTGCATGATACCACCGTAGATATCGTTGAGATACAAGTGAGAATCCCTTGTCTTGCTGGACGTTGGGCATGCAACGGTTACGCCCTTGCCGTACTTGGCAAATTGGCGAATAAGGGAGTACTCTTGTGCGGAGAAGTTGTCAAAGTCGTACAAGTAAAAATAGTAATTATCAATTTTGCCAGGTTGCTCTAGCTGGTTGTAAAGCAAGGCTAGTTTGTCAGACGAATCGACGTAGTTGCCTTCGAGAAATTGTTGGTATGCTTGGTAAACAAGCCCTACGTCGTGCAACTTTGCAGAAAGACTTTGTGGCAGGTTGGGATCAAACAAGCTTTGTGGGGATACGTTGCAATACTTGAGTTGGCTGATGGTATCGTACATGTTACATACAAATCCACTTTGCAAAGCGCCCTTGGTGCAGCACTTAAACTGTCCGTTTAGCGCCGTGATTATCTTGGTGAGCGCAATGATACCCGACTGCTTGGACAAATACTTGTGTTGTGGCAAAAAGCGGTTGGCAAGACGACGGAACGTCAAAACTTCCGTGTTGAAACTACCACCTAGGGTGGCTATCAAGGCTTTTTCCGCTTCGTAGCAAGCACGGTCAGGCACGATTACTACGTGCTTGACGTCAAGGTTGCGTTGGTCGGTTCGCAATAGGCATTGCATAATGCAGTTTTTCGCACTTTTGGCGTTGTTTGTTTGATAAAAGGTTATCATTTGTTCACCTGTTTGTAGTAATGGATATATTTTACCACACTATGCAAAAATTAACAATACCTAATAAAACCTTTAATAAGGTTTTTTGAAAATATAATTTTTTCCAACACGCTAATTTGGTTGTAAAAAAAACAATTTCGTGTTATAATTGTTGATACCTTAGTAAACTAATGGGCTCTAACATTGAGCCAAAGGAATAAATCAATGAAAAAATTTAGACTTGTATCTATTTTGTTGGTGGTAATGCTTGTATTTACACTTGCCCTTACTGCTTGTAACAAAACTCAAACACTTACACAAGAATTGCGTTGGAATGGCTATGAAAAAAATATTTACAAAATCGGCTTGCAACTAGACGCTGCTGACGTAAACAACACAAAATCGTACGATGAGCACACGTTTACACGCGACAACGTTACTACTGCAGATGGCTACGACCGCATTAAACCTATTGCAGTAGACGGTACTTTTGTGACAGAGCTTACTATCAATGAAGATGGTACTGCTACTTACACAACAGTTCAAGAAGTGAAAGAAACATACGCGTTGAACGACTACGTTGCAAACTTTGTTGACGAATTTGCATACAAAGAAGAAAACGCTTTTTTGAATGCTACTGTTGATTACACAAACCAAACAGTAACATTGGAAAACACAACGACATCTTCCGTTACATTTACTAACAACGTTGCTCAAACACCTGTTGAATCAACACAAACAATAAAGGGATACTACATTGGTGAAAGAGAACAACTAGTAAACAACGTAACATACTCTACAGTGTACGCTGACGGCGTTGCTACAGTATCCATCGATGGTGTTGAAAAGCGCAGCACCGAACTTGCTGACGGCGTTGTTGACGCATTGCAAATCCCACTTGTTGTTAGAAGCATTGATCAAAGCAAATCTACTGCTGACGGCAAGTACGTAGCTCCAACTGTTTCCGTTTACGACTGCAAGATGGACAAAACACTTACATTGAGCTTGACTATTTACAGCAATATGGGTGTTTTGCTTAACCTAGACAACGACTTTGACAAAGAAGACGAACATCCATATGCAGCTGCTGCAGTTACTACGGTTGGCGTTCAAGGATACAACGGTTACTTGTACACCTTTACTGCTAACCTAAAGGAAACTTACGAAACTGAAGGATACAACATCCCAACATACAACCAAGTTCGTTTCCAAAGCGAATACTACACATTTGAACTAGTTGAATACAGCGAAGATCAAATTGAAGACTTGAAATACGTAGCTGCTCCAAAAACAGAAAAATAATTGCAACCAAAATAGAAAAGGTCTCTCGGTGAGAGACCTTTTTTTGTTGGTTATTTTTGGCGTTTGGAGTGGAAGTAGTCCTTCAAAATTTGCGAGCATTGTTGTTGCAAGATGCCACCCGTCATGTTGAGATTGTGGTTCAACGTGTTGTTGCGTGTTTCGTTGACTACCGAAGTTGCGCCACCACCGTTGAGATCATATGCGCCAAAGTACACGTTGCCAAGCCTTGCGTTGTAGCAAGCACCTATGCACATCAAGCAGGGCTCGAGCGTTACGTACAAGTCGCATTCGTTAAGTCGCCAGTCGCCTAGCTTTTTGCAGGCTTTTTGTATTGCAAGGATTTCTGCATGGTTGATAGCGTTGCGTGTTGCGTTGCGTACGTTGTGCGCCCTTGCAATCACCTTGCCGTTGTGCACCACTACTGCACCAATGGGCACTTCGTCGTGTTTCAATGCAACTTTTGCTTGCTGCAATGCCTTTTTCATAAAAAGTTCGTGTTGAGTCATTACATTTTTACCTTTGTTACAATTTGTTTGAGCTTGTCGGCATCTATCTTTACCTGTTGACGGTCAAAAGAAACAAAGCCGTTGTTTTCCCTTTCCACGTCAGTTAGTTGCGTGTAGAAGCACGCCGTTAGCCCACGCTTGACTAGTGGGTGGACTTGGTTTGCATACAGTTTGGCTACGCCTTCGCCATACGCCTGTGAGTTGGGAAACTTTTTGTAGCAGAAGCACTTGCCCTTGACTTGTTTGTAGCCGTAGCCACCAAACTCGCCTAGCACTACGGCGTGCTTGCCGTCACGCTTGAGCTTGAGCTTGCGGAAGTAGACGTGTTGACTGTTGAAATCACCACAGCCTTGGTTGTGCCAACCACTTGCACCGTTTACCAAGCGCGTGCTGTCTGCTTGCTTGGTTTGTTGCACAAATTGCTTACTGTCAAATTGTCCCCAGCCTTCGTTGAATACGTTCCAAGCAAAAATGCAAGGAGTGTTTTTGAGTTGATGAATCATTGCAAAGTACTCGTCGGTAAATTGCTTGCGATGTTTGGCGTTGGTACGAGCAAAACGACGATACTTGGTATCTTTGATTTTTTTGCGACCTAGCCATGGCGCAATTTTACTTGTAAAACACTTGGTTTTGCCAGCGTTTGGCATATCTTGCCAAACCAAAATGCCCAGTTTGTCGCAATGGTAGTACCAACGCATTGGCTCTACCTTGACGTGCTTGCGCAAAGCGTTGAAACCTAGGCTTTTTGCTGTAGCAATATCAAACTGCATTGCTGCATCCGTTGGTGCTGTGTACAAGCCGTCACTCCAGTAACCTTGATCCAACACGCCGTTGATAAAGTACGGTTTGTTGTTGAGCATGGTACGGTAGTATCCAAAATAATCGCGCTTGATGGCAAATTTGCGCATACCAAAGTAGCTTTTGACCATATCTCTGCGTGAAATTAGCACCAAGTCGTACAACTTGGGGTTTTCTGGTGACCAAGCTGTGAAATCTTGTGGGAGTTGCAACGTGATGACGTCGCTTGTGCTATCCACTTTGCAAAGCTCGACACCGTTGTCGTATACAACAGCCGTTACGCTGTCGACGTTTTGCTTATCTAGATACACCGTAACGGTGGCATCGTCGTAGTTAGGGATAATCTTGGCATCCTTG
Organism: Clostridia bacterium; assembly: GCA_045631385.1. Taxonomy (GTDB): domain Bacteria; phylum Bacillota; class Clostridia; order Christensenellales; family CAG-314; genus RGIG5495. Next base: position 4,085 of record JAZQUN010000029.1, on the reverse strand, counting down.
ATGTGTTGCTTTGGAACACTTTCAAGCCATACCGTTTGCCAAATTCCGCTTTGGGCGGTGTACCAGATGCGTCCCTTCTTTAGACGTTGCTTGCCGGTTGCAAGACTGCCCTTTTCCGTGTGGTCGCAAACAACAACGTCCAAAACGTTGTCTTTATCTTGCAAAAACAATGTGATATCTAGGCTGAATGCGGAGTAGCCGCCTTCGTGAGAGCCAACCTTGAGTCCATTTACGAAAACAAAGCAGGTGTTATCTACTGCACCAAAGTGCAACAAGACTTGACCTTTGTTGAACGTCTTTGGCAACGTGAAGGTTGTGCGATAGTGCAAATATTGATTTGGCTTTAGTTGACGGTTGACACCAGACAAAGCACTTTCGGGAGAAAATGGCACTAAAATTTGCCCATCAAATTGTGATGGGGTGTAAGAATTGTTGGTGATAGCATACTGCCACCAACCATTTAGGTTGATGTAGCTGTCACGCTGAAATTGTGGGCGTGGATACTCTTGCAAAGGCTTGTCGCCTACTGACGTTGTCCACGGTGTGTTGCCAAATTGCATTGAAAAATTTCTCCTTGATACAATTTTAGCACAAACAAGTTGGTATGTAAATAGAAAAATTGCCCAAAGTTGTGGGCAATTTTTGTTTTTTTACTTTATTAAACTGTAGCAAGCTCCTTGGTGGAATCTTCTTCCGTTGACTCGGCTTGTGGTTGCTCGGTATCAGCCGCAGTTGTATCGGCTGACTCTTGTGTGGCGGTGCTTTCCGCTTGTTGTGGTGCTGGCTCTTGCGGAGCATGTTGCTGTTGAGTTTCTTCTTGCTGTTGAGTTGGTTGCTCGCATACGTCTTGGTCACAGTCTTGGCAGAGCGGATCGTTGTAGCAGTCGCTTGCATATTTGCGCTCGGCTTCGAGTGTTTTTGCTTGCTTTTGCGCCGCTTCGATATCGGCTTGGTAGCTGCCGCTTATCTTTTCGATTTTGAAATCAATGCTGGAAAAACGCAAGCCTAGTACTTGCTTGAAGGTGTCTTCGCACATGCAGCGGAAGGTATCCAAAAGATAGGACACTTCGTTGCTGGATACCGATAGCCATACTTTTAGTATCAGTCCGTATTTGCCGTCGTTGGATACACGTATTTTGCTTACCTTGACGTTGCCTACACGCTTGGCGTTTTCCGTTGCCATCTTTTTGATGGTTTTGGTGGTTGCCATCACGGTTGCTGTAGAGTCGCGATACAACTCGACGTACTTGAGTAGTTGGTTTTGATTAAATGCACAGAATATCAAATATGCCGTTAGTATTGCATAGAAAAATGCCAAAACGCCTATCAGCACCAACACGATGCTGTCTACTATCAATGAGCCTTCGACATAGTTGAGTGGTACAACGTTGAACAAAATTAGCACTGTAAGTAGCACAAATATAAAGCTGATACTTGCATGAGCAATAAGTGCAATTTTTTCGAGTGTTTTTTTCATAAATTGTCTCCTTTACGTCAGGATTTGTCATATTTATATTATAACACAATTTGCGCCTTGTCAATACCCCAAATTTGCATTTGACTGCTACATTTGTCAAATTGGGTGTAGGTTGTTGCAAAAATTTGCGTAATGTGTTACAATAAACTTTGCTAATAAATTAGCAAAAAGGAGATTAGTAAATGACACCTCAAACAATGATGATTGTTTCTATCGTTTTGTTTGCACTAACATACGTGTTGATGCTTACGTTTAGCAAGTATCGTCACTTTATTGCGCTTGGATCGGGCGCAGTGTTTATTGCTTTGATATTTATATTCCCTAGCAGTCTTGACCTAGATGCGCAATCTTCGCTACAATACGTGTTGACGGCTATTGACTGGAACGTTATTTTGATGCTGGTAGGTACAATGGGACTTGTTTCGTTGTTTATCGAAAGCAAAATGCCTGCTTTACTTGCAGACTTGATTATGCAAAAAGTTCCAAACGTAAAGTGGGCGGCTGTTGCTCTTAGCTTGTTTGCAGGCATCATTTCGGCATTTGTAGACAACGTTGCAACCGTACTTATGATTGCACCGGTTGCTCTTGCAGTTTGCAAAAAGCTAGAAATAAACCCTCTACCTATGATCATTGCCATTGCAGTATCAAGCAACTTGCAAGGCGCTGCTACTTTGGTAGGTGACACCACTGCTATTATGCTTGGCTCAGAGCTTAAAATGAGTTTTATGGATTTCTTCTGGTATCTTGGCAAACCAAGTATCTTTTTTGCAGTTGAGCTTGGCGCAGTGATTTCTGCTATTATCCTTGCCATCATATTTAGAAAAGAAACCCAAAAAATTGACAAGGCGTTGATTAGCAAAACCCAGGTTACCGATTACACTCCTACTGCTTTGTTGTTGTTGCTACTTGCGTTGCTTATCGGTGTATCCTTTGTGGAAAGCAAGCCAGAAGTTACTAACGGCGGTATTTGCTGCATCTTGTTTGTAGTGGGACTTGTAATTAAACTTATCAAAACCAAAAAGTTTAGTTCGCTTGTGGATCAATTTAAGGAAATTGACCTTGTTACACTTGGCATCTTGGTGGGATTGTTTTTGATGATTGGCGGTATCAAGGCTGCCGGCGTAATTGACAAGCTTGGTCAGTTGTTTAGCAAACTTGGTGAAGGTGGCAAAATCTTTTGGCTATATACTGCTATCGTTTGGGCATCGGTACTAATTAGTGCGTTTATTGACAACATCCCTTACGTTGCAACCATGATCCCTGTAATTGCTGCTATTGGTGCTCCTGTGGCAGAAGGCGGCTTGGGACTTGATGCATCTCAACTTGCAGTGTTGTACTTTGGTTTGCTGTCGGGTGCTACGCTTGGTGGCAACTGCACTCCTATTGGTGCATCGGCAAACATTACCGCCATTGGCATTTTGCGTAAGGAAGGCCACGAAGTTACCAACAAGGATTTCTTCAAAATTGGTATTCCGTTTACCTTGGCAGCTATCGTCCCAGCGTACATCTACATTTGGGTTGTTTACGGCATGTAATACATATTGCAAATACAACAAAAAGGCTCTCGTTGCGAGAGCCTTTTTTTGTTGCGGGGATTAAGCCACGTGCCTGCAAATTTGTGGCAAAATAAAGGGCGAGAGGTGGATTCCCTCGCCCTTTTGTTGTTTGATTTATCTTTGCCAGCTGCGTGGGTTGAACAGCATCAAAATTGGCAAAATTTCTAATCTGCCGGCAAGCATATCTACTGTCATGATAGCCTTGGCTGCAGGTGTGAAGTCGCTGAAGTTGCCAGATGCGTAGTCAAATGCCGCTGGGCCTACGTTGTTGACGCACGATATTGTTGACGTGATGGCATCCATCAAGCTGGACTGCGGTGTTGCAGTTGGGTTGACGATTACTAGTGCTAGCACGCTCAATGCCATAAACAATAGATATACAATAAAGTAACGCAATACGCCGTGAACGACGTTTTTGTCCATTATTCTGCCTTCTAGCTTGATATCTAATACACGGTTTGGGTTGAGGGACGTACGGAACTCGCGAACGGCTGATTTTCCTAGAATTGCTATACGGGATACCTTTAATCCGCCGGCCGTACTGCCTGCACAACCACCACAAAACATAATTGCAATAAGCAATGCTTGGGATACTGCTGGCCAAGCCGACGTATCACGCAACACGTAACCTGTTGTACTGATGTTGGATACTACTTGGAAAACTGATACACGTAAGCACTCGCCAAAAGTTGCATAAACCTTGTCTAGCCAAAGCGATACGGAAATGCCTGCCGTTGCAATCAAAATAATAGATACGAACCAACGGACTTCTTCGCTGCGGAAAAGCTCCTTGACTTTGCCTAGCAATACAAAGTAGTACAGCGTAAAGTTGATACCAAACAAAAACATAAACACTGTAAGCACTACTTCGACGTACAAGCTGTTGTACATTGCAATGCCCAACGCGTTTGGTGTAAAGCCACCTGTTCCGGCTGTTGCAAAACTTAGTACCACGCTGTCGTACAAGGATACTCCACCTAACAAAAGCATTACGGCACAAAATACTGTCATGCCAAAGTAGATTAGATATAGTATGCGTGCTGTAATGCTTA
>JAZQUN010000028.1:0-2253 GCA_045631385.1 Clostridia bacterium | reverse complement strand
TACGGCACAGTCGCTTTCCTTCATTGCCAAAATGTCGTTGACACCGTCGCCCATCATTGCAACCGTTTGGCCGTTTGCTTTTAGTGCGTTGACAAGTACGGCTTTTTGCTCGGGCGAAACACGTCCGAAAACGGTGTACTGGGTGGCTGCTGCAATTACTTGCTCGTCAGTCATGCCGTCTAGCGAAACGTATCTATCGGCGTTGGCTACGCCTACCTTTTGTGCTATTACCGAAACGGACAAAGGATTGTCGCCGGAAATTATTTTTACTTGCACGTCGTTGCTTGCAAACCAAGAAATAATTTCTTTAGCATCGCTGCGAATTGTATCTTGCAAGGCAATTAGTGCCACTGGTACAAGGTTGGTGGCAGTATCATTTGCCAAAGCGTCGCTGGATACTGCAACGGTAAGCACGCGGTAACCTTGTTGCAAAAGTTGTGTTTGAGTATCTACAAACTCTTGGCTTGGGTTGGTTAGCATAAACTCGCTTGCACCTACGCAAATGGTGATGCCGTCAAAGGTTGCTCCACTAAACTTACGTGCAGAAGAAAACGGTACTACTGCAGACGCTTGCTTTCCGCTTGGGGAATTGAAATATTGCTTGAGCGCTGTTGCAGTTGGGTTGGTATCATTAGTTGCAACAAGCATATCTGCAACAAGTGTAGTTACGTCGTAGTTGGTGTCCAAAGTGATGACTTTTTCCACCGTCATTGTGCCGTCGGTGATAGTACCTGTTTTGTCTAGGCACAACGTATCTACGCGCGCGAGCGTTTCTATACTATATAGTTCGCGCACGAGAACCTTTTTTAACGCAAGGCGAATTACCGATACTGCAAGGGCTACGCTGGTTAGCAAAACCATACCGCTTGGCACCATACCTATCATGCTGCCTGACGCCTTGATGATGGCTTCTTTCATTGCTTGACCTGTAACAAAGTGGCCGTCTACCAAACCACCACTTGTAAGATACGTGCCAAATCCCAAAGGGAAGATTATCCAGCTGATAATCTTGATAATTTGCGTGATGCCCTTCATAAGTCCCGAATTTGGCTTTTTAAACTTTTTGACTTGCGAAGAAAGTTGCTCGACGTAGTTGTCACAGCCTACCTTTTCGCATCTAGCGTAGCAGTTACCTGCCACTACAAACGAGCCTGCTAGAAGGGTGTCGCCAACGCTCTTTTTTACGGCTACGCTTTCGCCGGTAAGCAAGGCTTCGTTTACTTCTATTTCACCGTCAATCACTACGCCATCGGCAACGATTTGCTTGCCTGTACTGTAAACAACAACGTCATCTAGCACTACGTCGTTGGCTGGTAGTTGCACTACGTTGCCATCACGAACTACGTCGGCTGTTGGCTCGTGCACTATGGAAAGCTTTTCGATGGTGCGCTTGGAACGGATTTCCTGAACTATGCCTATTGCCGTGTTTGCACCGATGATGACGATAAACATCATGTTTTCGACACTGCCGCATGCAAGCATCAACACAAACAGCAACAGTCCCAAAAAGTTGAAAAAGGTCAAAGCATTGGACGTCAAAATTGCAAGATAGCTTTTACCAACTACCTTTTTGACGTAGTTGGTTTGATTGGCTTTCTTGCGCTCGTTTACTTGCTGCTGGGTTAGTCCCGTATCTGCTGTTGCCTGTACGGGCTGTACAGGTTGGCGTTTAGTTTTCATTGGTTACTCCTTGTTTCTGCTTGGCTTTTCTCCGCGAAGTTTAAGTGTTGGCTTTGCATCAAGCGTAAGATCGGCAAAGTCGCTTTGCAAATATTGATAGTAGCCACGACTTGCTATCATTGCGGCGTTGTCACCGCAAAGTGACAAGCTTGGCATGTACACTTTGTAGCCCTTTTCGGTAAACAAAGATATTTTGCTGCGCAAGTAGCTGTTGGCAGACACGCCACCTGCAATGGCAACGGTATCTAGTCCGCTTTTTTCTACTTCTTCCAAGGTGCGTTTGATAAGTCCATCAATAGCGTACTTGGTAAAGCTTGCGCAAACGTTAGCGGCGTTTAGTTCTTCGCCTTTTTGCTTGGCGTTGTGCACGGTGTTGATTACTGCCGTTTTAAGTCCGCTGTAGCTAAAGTTTCCGTTTGGTAAAGCTACGGTGTGGAAGGTGTAGGTTGGCTCGCCAGTTTGGGCAAGTTTATCTACGTGAGGACCACCTGGATATGGCAAATTGAGTACACGAGCAACCTTGTCAAAGGCTTCGCCTACGGCATCGTCTACCGTAGAGCAAAGTTCGTCGTA
>JAZQUN010000027.1:0-2565 GCA_045631385.1 Clostridia bacterium | reverse complement strand
CGGTACTTACATGTCGTAGTGAACACGGCGTATGTGCTAAGTGTTACGGTAGCAACATGGCAACAGGTAAACCTGTTCAACTTGGTGAAGCTGTCGGCGTTATCGCTGCACAATCCATCGGTGAACCAGGTACACAGCTTACAATGCGTACGTTCCACACCGGTGGTGTAGCAACAGCAGACGACATCACACAAGGTTTGCCACGTGTAGAAGAGTTGTTCGAAGCACGCAAACCAAAGGGATGCGCTATCATTTGTGAAAACAATGGTTACGTATCTATCCATACAGGCGACAAGAAGATTATTACAGTTACCGATGAAAACGGCAAAGAAAAGGAATACCACATTCCTTACACCAGCCGTATCAAAGTTAAGGAAGGCGACAGAGTTGAAAGTGGCACTCCATTGACCGAAGGCTCTATCTACCCACAAGACTTGTTGGTAACTAAGGGTGTTCGTGCCGTTGAAGACTACCTTGTAAAAGAAGTTCAAGCAACTTACCGCAGCAACGGTGTAGAAATCAACGACAAGCACGTCGAAGTAATCGTAAAACAAATGTTGCGTAAAGTTCGTATCGAAGATGCGGGCGATACAGATTTCCTTCCAGGTGAAATCGTAGATATCTTCCGTTTCGAAGATGTCAACGCAAAAGTGTTGGAAGAAGATGGCAGACCAGCAACTGCTAAACGTGCGTTGCTTGGTATCACAAAGGCATCTTTGGCAACAGACAGCTTCTTGTCTGCAGCATCCTTCCAAGAAACTTCTAGAGTTTTGACAGAAGCTGCAATCAAAAACAAGAAAGACCCATTGTACGGCTTGAAAGAAAACGTAATCATCGGTAAGATGATCTCTGCTGGTACAGGTTTGGATCGTTATCGCAACACCGAACTTGTCCCTGTAGATAAATCTACAGTCGTAGAAGATGAAGAAAACTTGTTGGAAGAGTAAAAAACAACTAAATAGTTAAAACTATTGGCAGTCAAGTGTTGCAAAACGCTTGACTGCTTTGTTGTATTTTGGTAAAATATACGGTGGTTATGTCTGCAAATATGCAATTAAAGGCAGTAGTAGGTATGAGACAGGTGTTGCGCGAAATGAAAGCGGGCAACCTTGATAGCATAGTGCTTGCTACCGATGCCGACAAAAAGTACAAAAATACAATATTGTCTTCGGCCAAAATTGCTCGTGTTCCTGTAACAGTAGGTAGCACGTCCGAAAAAATTGCGCAAAAGTACGGCATAGAAGTAAAAAGCGCCGTTGTAGGCTTTTTAAAGCCAACGGCAAACAACTAACGATATATCAGCAGCAATGCTTATATATAAACGAAATTCTCAAAAGGAATTTTCCGACTATATCATTAAAAGGAGGTAAAAAAGAATGGCTACAATTAACCAACTAATCAGACAAGGTAGAAAGAGCGAACAAGAAAAGAGCAAGTCTCCACTTCTTGATAACTGCCCTCAAAGAAGAGGTGTTTGTCTGAACGTAACGACAACTTCTCCAAAGAAGCCAAACTCTGCTCTTCGTAAGATTGCAAGAGTACGTCGTACAAACGGTATGGAAGGTACTTGCTACATCCCAGGTGAAGGTCACAACCTTCAAGAACACAGCGTTGTTTTGATCCGTGGTGGTCGTGTAAGAGACTTGCCAGGTGTACGTTACCACATTATCCGTGGCACACTTGATACTAGTGGTGTTGCTAACCGCAAACAATCTCGTTCCAAGTATGGCGCAAAACGTCCAAAGAAATAATATTGAAATTTGGGCAAAAAACAACATTTTACAGTTCAATTAGTGATTAGTCGGATTTTTTAATTTTGACTTTCACTGTAAGCAGTATGCGATTTTTTCACTGTCGCAGAAGTTTCTCCAAGGGCAAAGACTGCCTTTGTTGAGTTGGCTGTATAGTACAAAAACAAAATTAAACTAAAAAATTCTAAAAAGGAGGATTATTGAAATGCCAAGAAGAAGTGGTGTTCCAAAGAGAGACGTTCTACCAGATCCAGTGTATGGCAGCAAGGTTGTAACAAAAGTTATCAACCAAGTTATGCTGGATGGTAAAAAGGGAACGGCTCAAGAAATTGTATACAATGCTTTTGACCTAATTCAACAAAAGATGGGCATGGAAGCAATCGAAGTATTCAATCAGGCAATCAGCAACTTGATGCCTGTTCTAGAAGTAAAAGCAAGACGTGTAGGTGGTAGTAACTACCAAGTTCCAATGGAAATCAGACCAGAAAGAAGACAAACTCTTGCTATCAGATGGTTGGTATTGTACGCACGTAAGCGTAGCGAAAAGGAAATGTACTTGAGACTTGCTGGCGAACTTATGGATGCTTACAACCAAACAGGTGCAGCTTTCAAAAAGAAAGAAGACGTTCACAGAATGGCAGAAGCTAACAAGGCGTTTGCTCATTTCAGATGGTAATAGCTTAAGGAGACAAACTAATGGCTAGAAATTATCCATTGCAAAACGTGCGCAACATTGGTATCATGGCGCACATCGACGCAGGTAAAACAACCACCAGCGAAAGAATCTTGTTCTTTACAGGTAAAACAAGAAAAA
>JAZQUN010000026.1:0-4729 GCA_045631385.1 Clostridia bacterium | reverse complement strand
TCCATTTGTAAAAGTAGACAACCTAAACTACGACCAAACTAAAAAGTGCATTGAAAGCTTTGTTTACGGCGTAAACATCCCAAGCCGTTGGGGTACACAAGCTCCATTTAGCAATATCACTCTTGACTGGACTGTTCCTGCTGACCTTGCTGAACTTAACTGTATTGTTGGTGGCAAAGAAGTAGACTTTAAGTACAAGGATTGCAAAAAGGAAATGGATATGATCAACAAGGCGTTTATCGAAACAATGATCGAAGGTGACGCTAATGGTCGTGGCTTCCAATACCCTATCCCAACTTACTCTATCACACGCGACTTTGACTGGAGCGAAACAGAAAACAACAAGTTGTTGTTTGAAATGACTGCTAAATACGGTACTCCATACTTCTCTAACTACATCAACAGTGATATGGAACCAAGTGACGTTAGAAGTATGTGCTGCCGTCTTCGTCTTGACCTACGTGAACTACGCAAAAAGTCTGGTGGTTTCTTTGGTAGCGGTGAAAGCACAGGTTCGATCGGCGTTGTTACTATCAACATGCCTCGTATTGCTTATCTAGCAAAAGACAGAGCAGATTTCTTTAAGCGTCTTGACAAGATGATGGATATCTCTGCACGCAGCTTGCACGTAAAACGTGAAGTAATTACAAAGCTTCTTAATGCTGGTTTGTATCCATACACAAAGCGTTACCTTGGTACATTTGCTAACCACTTCTCTACTATCGGTTTGGTTGGTATGAACGAAGTTGGTCTAAACGCTAACTGGCTTGGTAAGGACCTTACTCACGTAGAAGTACAAGACTTTACTGCTGAAGTACTTAACCACATGAGAGAAAGACTATCCGACTACCAAGAACTTTACGGTGACCTTTACAACCTAGAAGCTACTCCTGCAGAAAGCACATCTTACCGTCTTGCTAAACACGACCAAAAGCACTACCCAGAAATTAAGTTTGCTAGCAAGCCAGGTGATACTCCTTACTACACAAACAGCTCTCACTTGCCAGTAGGCTACACAGCTGACGTATTTGAAGCATTGGATATCCAAGACAAACTACAAACACTTTACACATCCGGTACAGTGTTCCACACTTACCTTGGCGAAAGATTGCCAGACTGGAAGGCTGCTCAAAAGCTTGTAAAAACAATTGCGGAAAACTACAGACTTCCTTACTACAGCATGAGCCCAATTTACTCGGTATGTACAGACCACGGTTACATCTCTGGTGACTGCCCAATTTGCCCAACATGTGGCAAGGCTACAGAAGTTTACAGCCGTATCACAGGTTACTACCGTCCTGTAAAGAACTGGAACGATGGTAAGAGCCAAGAATACAAAGAAAGACAAAACTACAACATTGCTACTAGCGTGTTGAAGAAAAAGGAAGAAGTTGCTGCTACTTGCACTTGCGAACAACAACCACAAGAAGTTGCTGCTACTTTTGAAAACAAACTTGTGTTGTTTGTAAAAGATAAGTGCCCAAACTGCAAAATGGCAGAACAACTATTTGCAAAGAAAGGCATCGCTTACGAAGAAGTAAATGCAGAACAAAACATTGAATTGACAAAGAAATTTGGCATCAAAACTGCTCCTACTCTTGTTGTAATGGAAGGCGAAACTGTAACAGTAATCGAAAACGTATCCAACATCAAAAAGTTTATTGAAACAAAGTAATTAATAATATGTACGACATCATTGTAGTCGGCTCCGGAGCGGCAGGTTTAACTGCCGCTTTGTACGCTCAAAGAGCCGGTAAAAAAGTATTGATAATAGAAGGCAACTCGGTGGGTGGTCAAATTGCTTACAGCCCACGTGTAGAAAACTTTCCGACCATTATGGAAATAAGCGGCATCGACTTTAGCGAAGCTTTGTGCAACCAAGCAATGCATCACGGTGCAGAGTTGGAAGTTGGCCTAGTAGAAAAAATTGAAAAGGTTGACAACAAATTTGTTGTTACTACCGAGTGGGACGAAACGTTTGAAGCAAAGGCCGTTGTGCTTGCTACAGGCGTAAAACATCGTCACCTTGGTATCGAACAAGAAAGCAAGCTTGTTGGCAAGGGCGTATGCTACTGTGCAGTTTGCGACGGCGCATTTTTCAAAGATATGCCTGTGGCTGTACTTGGTGACGGCAACACAGCGTTGCAATACGCGTTGTATCTAGCAGACATGGCAAGCGAAGTGCATTTGTTGACATTGACAGACAAGCTAATGGGGGATGGAAAACTTCACACTCGCATTGCAGAAAACAGCAAAATTGCTTGGCACAAAAACGTAAACATGTACGACATTGTTGGCGAAAGCAAGGTGGAAGGCGTTATGTTGCGCCATCAAGACGGCAACGAAGAAAAGTTGCCTGTTGATGCGGTGTTTATTGCCATCGGTCAAGTGCCAGACAACGACAAATTTGCTAACCTAGTAGAGCTTAACAAACAAGGCTACATCATTGGCGACGAAAACTGCCACACCGCTACTCCTGGTGTGTTTGTTGCAGGTGACTGCAGAGTGAAAACTGTACGTCAATTGACAACGGCTGTAGGCGACGGCGCTGTTGCAGCAACCGAAGCAGTTAACTACATCAACGGTTTGGAATAATTGTTGACAAAAATTGAATTGGAAAGGAAAAAGGAAAAGGACACTCGGGCGAGTGTCCTTTTTTTATGGTTGTTTTCCTTGTTGCTAGGGCGAACGGTGTGCGTCCGTACGATTTTTATTTATTAGATTTGCGACGGTTGTGTTCTTTACACAACATTTGGCAGTTTTCTACAACCGTTTTGCCACCTTCGCTCCAAGGCGTAATGTGGTCTGCTTCCATTTCTTCTATTGTGTACACTTTGTTGTTGCCTTCTGCCAAACAATGTGGGCAAAGCCCTTGTTGCCTTTCGTACGCACTACGCTTTTGACTAGGCGTAAAGGCACGAATATTTAGGAACTTTTCTTCCCCTGTAAGCACGTAGTAATAAATGCCTTTTTTGTTGGTTATGTCGTCATCCATCATCAATGTTTGAATTTCGTTTTCTAGCTCCTGGGTATCATATGTGGAACTTTTGTAATTGTTGTACAAACTACCCCAAGCAATACCTTTCATTTCACGTCTGTATACAGGAAAAGTTAGTTTTACCCACTCAACTACGTTTCTAAAATACATCCACAACTCGTTTGCATTTGGCTGGTGTTGGTGTGTTGCCATGTACTCTTCCACATTGCCGTTGTTGATCCACTCTAACGCAGTTTGCAAATAATCTTGTCTGATAGGTGAGCCGTTGACGTAATCCTTTGCCATCATATATGCAGGTGCATTGCTTTTGCTAAAATACGTCTTTGCCGATGTCAACCAAGGACCTGTATAGACAGCATTACGCAATTCTTGGTCGGTCAACTTTTCGCCCGCTATATTGATAATCTTGAACCAGTCCAACTTTTCCTTGTCGTTGCCTTGGCAAACATAGACCATAAGCTTGTAATCTAGTATTTGGTCCTTTTCCGTTTGCGTTAGGTTGTGGAAATATTTGTTCTCAAGTGAAAATTTGTTGTCAACATATCTACAAAAACTGACTGTACGTTGCTGACCATCCAACACTTCGTACGTGCCATCGTCGTTTTGCACCCAATACATTACGTTTAGTGGAAAGTTGCGTTTAATTGTATCTATTACGGCATTACGCTTTTTGTCGTCATAAACAAACTCTCTTTGATAGGCAGGGCGAATATTTAGTTTTCCACCAAAACCCACTACACCATTTTCGTCACTATCTCGGTAGCCGTTTGTTACTTCTCTAATTGATATTTCATGCAATTCAATTTTCATTTGTTTTTCTCCTAATTAATACTCGCAAATACTTCTCTACACCATTAATAATCGGTCTTCCATGTGGCGTATTAGGATATCTTATTCCTGGATTTTCTTCGCCCGTATTCATTATCCCTAATAAATCAAATTGGTCCGGGTTATACTTATCTAAAAAGGTAATTGGTACGCCCATTACACCAAAGTAGTCATATGGAATATCAGTAACCTTATCTACGTTGATTGCATCATAGTTGTCGTAGTGTGGATATTTTTCAGCATTGTATTTTTCGTACATTATCAATTCTTCGTGTCGCTTGCTTATATCAAGGTTTGTAAACCAACAAATATTACCTAAACTACGCCACTTTTGTCCAGTTTTATCAATCCAAAAACGAGTTTCTCTTGGCTCGTAATAATCCGGAACAGTAAAAGACATATCTCCAAATCTGTATCCCAACCACATTTTATTATCCTTCAAAAGTGGGAATACTTCTTTATAAGTAATTGCGTTTTGATTTCCTATTATCAAAAACTTTTGATCATAATCCATAAGCTGTGCAAGATACTCTCTAAAAAGTGAAAATGGTGGGTTAGTAACAACAATATCTGCTTGTTTAAGCAACTTTATACACTCTTCACTACGGAAATCACCGTTTGACTTAAGCAGTTGTAGACTGTTTTTGTCGTTTAGTAGTAGCCACTTGACGTCAGCAAGGTCTACAGCGCCATCCTTGTTATAATCGTCTACTTGGTTGATTTCTATTTTGTAGGCACGCCTGTTGTTGTTTGGAACAACCCTGTCATTCCCAAACATATTTAGTTGAGTGTAGGCAACAGGCGAACTATCGTAACAAGTACAGATAAGTTTCTTTAGTCCTAAATAGTTGAAGTTAATTGCAAAGTACTTGAAAAAATTGCTCTCGTAAGGGTCATCACAGT
>JAZQUN010000025.1:0-22254 GCA_045631385.1 Clostridia bacterium | reverse complement strand
GCTTTCTCGGAGCCGAAGGCGAACGAGAGCAGGAAAAAGGGGGGGGATTTTATCCCCTTTTTCTTTATTTTGTTATATGAATTTTTTGAACGAAAAAAAGGGGGGATTTTTTGTTTTCTATATAGTAAATTTTAAAATCCCCCCATAACGGTATATGTTTTGATTTGTATTGAGCTTTATTAATTTAAAAATGTTAATTTATCATCCCATCGCAATAACATCCATTATCATTCTCTTTATATGGGGTCCGGTTCTTTGTGACGAGGCCTGTTTGTTTGATTGGGGGCCGTTTTTTTGATAATGGGTTATTGTTGTTGGCCGTGATAGAAAACATAACCGTGATAAGGGAGGGGTGTGGAGGGGAACCGTAGGTGCCCCTTATTTAGTGAAAAGCACTTGACAAATTAAAACCAGTTTATTATAATAAACTAACCTATAAAGGAGAGTGCTTTAGGCCTATGAATAAGGCAATAAATTACTCAAAATTTATAGTGCTAAAACTGAATATTTTTAGGTTAATTTTGTTAGAGCAACGCATCAAACAGGTAGCAGAAAGGCAACCTATTGGTAGCAAAGTGGTATATAAAAAGCCAATTTCCGACAAAACGTTGGACGAGCGCATCAGCAACATATTTGTAAGCGTGGGCATACCTGCGCACATAAAGGGATATCAATTTTTGCGCGAAGGTATCAAGCTTGCAGTAGACAACCCTGCAATTATCAACAGCATTACCAAAAGTTTGTATCCTACCATTGCACAAAGATACGAAACGAGTGCAAGCAAGGTAGAGCGTGCTATTCGTCACGCTATCGAAGTGGCGTGGAATCGTGGTAGGATAGAAAATATCAATTCGCTGTTTGGCGTAAAGGTGTATTCTTCCAGCGAAAAGCCAACTAATGGCGAGTTTATTGCCCTGCTTGCCGACAAAATGCTTTTGGAGTGCACTTACTAACAACGCCTTGTAAGTAACGCTAGAAAAAAACAGCCCGTTTGCAATTTGCAAACGGGCTTTTGTTGTGTTGTATTTGACAATATCTACACTAAACCATGTATTTGTTTGCCGTGTATACTGGCTTTTACATCTCAAAAACAGGCATTTTGTTGTGGACTAAATTTTAGTGTACATTTTGCTAAAAATTTTCATTTTTGCTATTGATTTTAGTTTTAACATGTGATATAATGCACCTTACAGGGATGTTTTTTACCCAGTATAAATAAGGGGACAAACTATGCAATACCTAAAAAAAGAAGTTAGAGAAAAAATCTTGAGCGCAGCTGTAGAAGAGTTTAAACAATACGGCTATGCCGACGCATCTATCCGCAACATTGCAAACAATGCCGAAATTTCGCTTGGCAACATTTATCGTTACTTCCCTAACAAAGAAGCGTTGTATCTAACCATCATCAACCCGTTGCTAGAAGGTATCCAACAAATCATCGAAAAGCAATTTGTATTTGATGGCCGCTCCATGAAGGAAATTTCCGAAGTGTTGGTAGCATTTTTGATGGATTACAGCGACGAAATCATCATCGTGCGCAAAGGTAACAGTATTCACTACGAAAACTTTATTAACTACCTTGTCAACGTTGCAAGCAACAAAGTACGCGAAATGATGACTAACGCTTTTCCACAAATCCAAAGCAAAATTTCTAACGAAAGCTTTTACGACGTAATTGCCGAAAGTTTCCTTACGGCGTTGTTTAAGATATTGCATCCAGGCGACAGCAAAGAAGTGCAAGAGCGCAACGTAAGAGAGCTTGTTACGTTCTACTTTGGTCACATGAAAGATAGATTTAATCACTTTGACTGGTAAAACAAAAATTTTCGGGACTGCTTCGCAGTCCCTTTTTTTTGTTGTTTAGTTTTATACACGTTTATCGCAAATGCAATTTTTTGCAACAATTTGAGTTGAATTTTGTCAAAAAATGCACAAAAAATGACTTTGAAAGGCAACTTTTTCATTGTTATATTGTATAATACTATTTACATTAGTAAATATAAGTGTTATAATTTAAGATATTGCAAAACTAAAAAAAGGCGAAAAATATGAAAATTAATGGCATCGGCAACTTTACAAAACTAAACGATTTTGTTCAACATAAGGTTGAATCCTTTATGCAGGGCGAAAAAAGCTGCAAGCAGTTGTATGCCTACATGTTTCAGCAACGTGAAAACGTCTTTGCCGAGCTTTCTAACGGCTATCGCATCACAAAATTGACATACGGACAATGCCAAGACCAAATTGGTCGTATTGCGTTGTCCCTAAATAGTGCCTTGGGGGCTTTGGAAAAACACTCTATTGTTGGTTTGTATATGGCAAACTCGGTAGAGTGGATTCAACTTTTTTGGGCAATTTTGCAAAATGGATTCAAGCCTTTGCTTCTAAACACAAGGGCAAGCGACAAGGTGCTAGCCGACGTAATTGCAACACACAGCGTTGCTGCCGTCGTATCCGATGGCAAGCAATTTGAAGTGCCAACCTATTTTGCTGCAGATATCGTTGCTGGCGCAACGGACAAAAGCTTACAAAACGCTTGTTGGGAAGACGAAGTGATATTTATGTCTTCGGGCACGACGGATCAAATCAAGTTGTGCTACTACACTGGCGAAAACTTGTTTTGGCAAGTGTGCGACAGCCTAAACATTGTAAAGAAATGTCCAAGGGTTGCCACAGGTTGCGAAGGCGAAATTAAGCTACTTACGTTGTTGCCTTTCTACCACGTATTTGGGTTTATGGCTGTATATTTGTGGTTTGCGTTTTTCTCACGTACGTTTGTATTTTTGAAAGACATGCAACCACAAACGTTGTTAAACACAGTCAAGCGTCACAAGGTAACGCACGTGTTTGCAGTACCACTAGTGTGGGAAACCATCCACAAAACAGCACTCAAAACAATTGCATCTCGCGGAGCAAAGGTGCAAGCTAAATTTGAAAAGGGCTTGCGTATTGCATCCAAAGGCAAGCTTGGTCAAAAGCTTACCTACAAAGCATTTGGCGAAATTAGAGAAAAAATATTTGGCGACAGCATTCGCTTTTTGATATCGGGTGGTAGTGCAATAGACAAATCTACTTTGCAGTTTTTCAATGCAATTGGCTATCACTTGGCAAACGGCTACGGTATGACGGAGTTGGGCATCACTTCATTTGAAACAAGCACCAAAGCAGCTGTGCTAAACAGCGCATCCATCGGTGTTCCGTTTGGCAATGCCGAGTACAAAGTGAACGAAAGTGGCGAGTTGCTTTGCAAAAGCAGGGCAATGGCACACAAGATAGTTGTTGGAAGCAACACTCAAGTGGGAGACAACACGTGCTTTTACAACACTAGCGACTTGGCAAAGTGCGAAGGCGGTAGATACTACTTGCTTGGCAGAAAAGACGACGTTGTAATTTCTGCCACAGGCGAAAACGTCAACCCAGACGTAGCGGAAAGCCTGCTTAAGATTAGCAACTGCAACCAATTGTGCTTGTTTTTGGACAAAAACGGACACTCTACATTGTTAGTTAGCACAAGCAACTGTTTTTCGTTGGAGCGCTATCAACAAATTGTAGCAAGTGCCAACGAACAACTAGAAAAAGCAAATTTGCTTGGCGAAATACACCAAATTGTACTAACTAGCGACAGCCTTTTGGAAGAAAACGACTTTAAGGTTAGCCGCAGAAAAATTGCAAAAAAATTCAATAACGGCGAGTTTACAATTTTGACCGAGAGCGTCTTTGTTCAACACGTTGACGCTCACGTTACCAACTTGCAACAACAAGTGATAAATTACATCAAACAAACACTAGGCGTAGACAACGTTGCTCTGGATGACAACTTTTTTACCGACCTAGGTGGTACAAGTTTAGATTACTTGACTTTGGCAGACACTATCAAAAGCGAATTTGGTGTGGATGCAACCATGCAAGTACTCGCGACTGCAAGACAAATAGCGAACTTTATCGTTTCGCAATAAGGAGATAAACTTATGACAAGGCAACTAAACAACAAATGGAAGGAGTTTTTGTTTGCATTTTCCGGCTTTGGTCCAAACTTTTTGATGGTACTGATGGGCGCATACTTTACCGACGCGGTAAACCCTGCCGCTTTGGGTGCAGATTCATTTCAGTCTATTAGCAACGTGTGTTTTATTATGCCGGCGTTGTTCCCAATTTTGTTTGCTATTGCAAAGTGCTTTGACGGTATCATCGACGTACCGTTTGCGCATTTGACGGATACTTTGTCTACCAAGTGGGGCAGACGTAGACCTGCCATCGCCGTGTGCTTTGTGCCAATGGTAGTATCCTTTGCAATGTGTTGGTTGCCAATTGGTGGTGCAGATGGACAGTTGCTTAATACAATTTGGATTTTTGTGTGGGCGCTAGTTTTCTTTTCTACCTACACAATGAGTTTGATTTCCTTCTACGGATCGTTTTCAACAACATGTTGTGACGAACCACAACGCCTACGCGTATCTGGTTACAAGTCTTTCTTTGATACCATCAGCTACTGCTTGGTGTACGCTCTAGTTCCGTTGATTCTAAACGGCTTGCAACTACACATTGATAAGTTTGTGTTCTACTGCTTGCCATTGATGGGCACAATGCTTATCCCATTGTTCTTGATTAAGGAAGGACAAAAGTACGGCTATCCAGAACTAAAAGGACTTTCGGAAGAAAAATACACACTTACACAAAGTATCAAAGCTACTGTTAGAAACAAAGTGTTTATGCGTTGGCTTGCTGTAAACTGCTGCACGTTTTTTGGTTTGCAAATGTTTTTGGTAGCAATGAACGCCATGATCTTGGGCGGCATGAACATGAACGGTGCAGAAATGGCATTGCTAAACACATGTGCGTTTGCTCCTGTACCAATGATGTTGTGGTTGTTTAACAAAGTAAAGGCTAAAAAGGGCATTAGACTTACCTATCAAAGTTGCTTGATAGCATTTGCTATCAGCATCATGGGATTTTTCGCCGCATCAACGTTTGTTGTTGGCTACGAAAACAAGATGCTTCAATACATTATCGGTTGCGCTTGTGGTGTAACTGGTAGCTGGGCTATCGGCGCGTTCTTTATGATGCCATATCTAGTAACAGCGCAAATATCTAGCGTAGAAGAAAAACTTACAAAGAAAAATCACTCGGCAATGTACTTTGCGGGCAATGCCGTTGCAACGTCTATCATTGGTGCTATATCGTCGGCATTGGTGTACGAAAACGTAAAGATGTTGTTTATCAACAAACAAAACTGGATGATAGTGTGGGCAGAAGACTTTGCTTCAGCCGCACTAAAAATGGGTGTTGAACAAGCACAAGTGTTTAACCTA
Organism: Clostridia bacterium; assembly: GCA_045631385.1. Taxonomy (GTDB): domain Bacteria; phylum Bacillota; class Clostridia; order Christensenellales; family CAG-314; genus RGIG5495. The sequence goes on along the minus strand of JAZQUN010000025.1, from coordinate 16,945 downwards.
GGCACACTAATCGTTCCGTTTATCGTTGCTATCACTTGTATCCTAGGCGCATTTTTGGCTCGCAAGATGCCACGTGACTACACACCAGAGCTTGTCGCTAAAGAGTTTAAAAAGATGTACCCATCTCTTGATATCGACGAGTATTTGGCAGAAGAAGGTACAACCAAGCAAGAAAAAGGCGAAATTGTATTTGTTCAAGTTGGTTTGTCAGTATTGAGCGGATTTATCTTTGGCTTTATTTGGAGCGCATTTATGCTACGCGATTTCAAGCGTGAAGTGGCGTTTAGACGCAACAACCTAGCGTGGATTTTGTGCAGTTTTGTTCCTTTCGCATCGGTTTTCTATATGCCAAGAATATTTGACATGCTAAAGGCAGAAGGTCAAAAGTACGACGAGCAATATCTAAACGGTGTTGGACACAAATTGCTTAAAGCAGCACTTATCGTGCTAGCAGTTTTGTTCCCAATTTTGCCAGCAAATGTAATTGGTTTGGGTTTGTTGCAATTTAAGCTAAACAGATTGCATCAACTAAAAGAAGCAGCAGGTATGTAATATGTGGCGATGGCTTACTCATTGGACAATTAAATCAACGGCGTTTTTGCCTTGGCTTGCTTTTATGCGTACAAAGTATCACTTTGAAGACAAAGCAAAGCAACGTCGCAAAATAAAGGGTAAGGCGATACTTGTAAGCAACCACACTTCCGTGATGGACTTTGCTTGCCATATGTTTACCTTTCCTATGCGCAACTTGCGTTGTGTGGCGGCAGAAGTGTTGTACAACAAGGTCAAGTTGTTGCGTTGGCTACTAAACAGCCTAGGTGCAATCAAGGTAGATAGATATTCGGCAGACTTTGCATTTATCGACAAGGCTTGCCAGGTTCTAGACGACGGCGGCGTGGTGGAGATTTTTCCCGAATCGCGCATACCAGATAAGGACGAAGGCATGATAGCCTTTAAGCCAAGCTTTGTGTTGATGGCATTGCGTAGCAACGCACCCATTATCCCAGTATATACACAAGGCAACTACTTCAAGGCAAAGCGTAATCACGTTGCAATAGGTGCACCTATTGATGCTCAAGCACTTTACGACGAATCTTTGACGGAAAAAGAAAATTTGCAAAACATTTGCGACTACGTACAAAAGAAGGTTAGGGAATTGCAAAATGGAATTGAAAACAGTTAAAAAACCAAAAAATTACTTTTGGTACTATTTGGTAAAAATTACAGGCGCACTTTCGTTGTATTTGTATTTGCGCACCAAAGTTATCAAAGTAGGAAAGGCTACCACACGACCAAAGGGTGGGGTTGTGATTACTGCAAACCACTTCAGCTTTTGGGATCCAGCAGTTGTTCACAGCGTATTTCCACGTAGGATAGTGCACAGTTTGGCAACAAAGGATTTGTTTGACACCAACATGAAAAACTGGTTTTTTACAAAGATGCATTGCATACAAGTTGACAAGCAAAACTTCAGCATGAATTCTTTTCACGAGACTTGTGACTTGCTCAAAAGACAAAAAGCCGTGCTAATCTTTCCCGAAGGTAAGATAAACGACAAGGAAGAAATGCTTGGGTTCAAGTCGGGCGCAGTGTTGATGGCGCACCGTAGCAACGCACCCATTATCCCAGTTTACTTGGTAAAGCCAACCAAAAAGCACGCTCGTAGAGAAGCGGTTGTAGGCGAACCAATTGATATCAAACAACTTATCGGTCCTGTTCCAACATTGGACGATTTGCAACGCGCATCGGACGTTTTGAGAGAAAAAGAGCTAGAATTGATAGATTTTTACAACAAACGCAAAGGAGAAAAACGATGAACACTTCACCAAGCACAATCTTTGATAAGTACACTGACGAACAAACCCTAGCAAAAATTGTAGATTACGGCACCGTTGGTCAAATGTGGCAACACAGCGTAGAAACATACGCTAACAACATTGCCATTGACGGAGCTCAAAAGGCAACCTTTGCCGAGCTTGATCAACAAGTTGCATTGTTCCGTACCGTCTTGGTAGAAAACGGTGTTGGAAAGGGCGACAAGGTTGGTTTGCTTATGCCAAACTGTCTAGACTTTGCCAAAGCATTTTTGGCAGCAACAACGCTTGGTGCAGTGGCAGTTTTGTTGCCAGCGCACTTGGACGAAATGACAGTTTTTGGATGCTCAATGAAATTTGGGCTAAAGGCGTTGGTTTATTTTGAGCCATTTGCAAGCAAGCTTGGTTTGTTGCAACAACGCAACCCAGCGTGCAAAACAATTGTTTCAACTCAAAGTGCAACACAGCCAACTCCTGCTGCAGACGTTGATACCAATGCTCCTGCAACAGTGTTGTTTACAGGTGGCACAACGGGACGTAGCAAAGGCGCTTTGCTTTCGCACCGTGCATTGATGCGTGGCACTAAAAACGGTTGCTACGGTTACAAAGAAGTTTTTGAACAAAGATACATACTTGTTTTGCCACTAACCCACGTATTTGGTTTGGTGCGCAACCTTTTGACGTCACTTTACACAGGCAGTACGATTTACTTCTGCCAAAACAACAAAGATTTGTTCCGTGACGTTGCAATGTTTAGACCAACCATCATGGTACTAGTACCAGCATTGGCAGAAATGGCACTCAACCTATCCAAGCAATTTGGCAGAAACATGTGGGGCGAAAGCATGAAAACCATCATTTGTGGTGCGGCAACGGTTGCTCCATATTTGGTAAAGGAATACGCTACCCTTGGCATTGCATTGCTACCAGGCTACGGCATGACAGAAACAGCCAACCTAGTAAGCGGTAACGCCGAAGCACTTGCAAACCCAGATTCCGTTGGATTTATCTATCCAGGTATGGAGTGGAAAGTTGTAGAAGGCGAATTGTGGCTTAAGGGTGTCAACATGATGGAAGGCTACGTTGGCGAAGACGAAGAAAACGCAAATTCGTACTGCGACGGTTGGTTTAAGACTGGCGACCTTGCTAGAGTGGACGAAAAAGGATTTTTGTACATCACCGGTCGCAAAAAGGAAATCATCGTGTTGCCTACAGGCGAAAACGTATCTCCAGCCGAAATTGAAAACGAGTTTTACACTATTGACGAAATTCAAGACTGCTTGGTTTACGAGCAAACGTACGAAGACGGCACATGGCAACTTGTACTAGAAGTTTTGCCACGCCCAGCAGTAGTTGCTCAATACGACAAAGACAAGGTTGAAGAAATTTTGAAGGAAAAAATTGCTACAGTCAACGCAAAATTGCCTTCGTTTGAAAAAATCAACAAAGTTGTAATTCGTACAACCGACTTTGTTCGCTCACCAAGTATGAAAATTGTAAGGGGACAAAACAAACAATGACCAGACAAGAAATTTCCATCAAACTTAAAGATTTGCTAGCAGTAGTGCTAGGTAACAAAAAAGATTTGCTAGACAGCGTCACCGAAGAAAGTAACCTTGTAAACGACTTGGGACTAAACTCTGTAGGCGTTTTGTACGTGGTAATTGCTATCGAAGAGTACTTTGGCATTCGCTTTGACGACGTAAGCTTTGGCGACTTTTCCACAGTAAAAGACGTACTAGATTACATCCAACAAAAAGTGCAATGAAATGGCAACTGATTGACGTATCCTTTGGCGATATGATTCGCGTAAAAAGTGGCAGTATTTGGCACTACGGAATCTACGTCAGCGACGACGAAGTAATTCAATTTGGGCTTGCTCCACGACAACGCACACAAAACAGTGACGGCAACGTAGTTGTATGCACCAGCACAATGGACGTGTTTTGCGATGGCGACTTTGTAGAAGTTGCCGTGCCGGAAAAACGCGATAAAAAGCGTATGTCCCCTGCCCAAACGGTGCAAAATGCACGAAACAGACTGGGCGAAGGTGGATACAACATCATTCACAACAACTGCGAGCACTTTGCATATCAATGCTACTTGGGAGAAAAACACTGTTCGCAAACAGATGACGTACGCCAAAAGTTTGCATTTTTGTCCGAAGTAAACGTGTACTATGCTGCTATCCCAAGCAGACCGTTTGATTTGGATTTGCCAACGCCACAGCGCAACCAACAAATTGCTGCTTGTACTAACTCCGATGTTCAGCGCGAAAAGTACTTTGTTTGGAAGTTGCTGTTGGGTGCTGTATCCAAGCACTTTGGCGATGGGGCAACTTTTGTGTTGCAACCAACGGGCAAATGGACGTGTAATTTGTGTTGCTGTTCGTTGTCGCATGGTGATGGAGTGGTGGCAGTATCCGTTAGTCGTGCCGAAACGGGCGTAGACGTGCAAAAGGTAGCCCTACCAAAAAACGAAAAAGTAGTAGAGCGCGTGTTTTCTGCTAGTGAAGTGGCAGAGTACGTTAGCAAGGAAACAAGTGAGCAAAAGGCGTTGTACTTTGCTCAAAAGTGGACTCAAAAGGAAAGTACGTTTAAGTACCTTAACCAAAGCGACTTTTTGGCAAGTAACCCTAGCAGTTACACTCAACACACAGTAAGCCAAACGGTTGAAGTGGACGGCAACAAACACGTAATCAGTGTTGCGTGCAACCCAATGCAAAGGGTAAATTTTATCAAAATAGATTTGTAAAAGGGTTTAGTTTTGCACAAGTTAGGCAAACTAAACGTATGATATGGTTAAAAAGAGATTACTCAAAATGGTAAAGGTGGTCTTTACCGCAATAATGGTGTTTTACGGTGTTGCGACAACGTTGTCGATAGTGGCGTATAACGCCTTTTTTGTTAAGATTTTGCCTAAACAGCTAGATACAACGCCAGGCAACTACTGTTACCAGCGTATTGCCCACCGGTTAGAGCGAACCGAAGTTGATATCCCTTCGGGACAAATCGAGCTTAAGGGCTACTTGTATACTGCAGATAACTCCAATGGACTGGTGGTGTTTAGTCACGGGTTTCACAACGGCGCGGATGATTACCTACCGGTAATAGAGTATCTTGTAGGTAAAAACTTTGACGTTTTGGCGTATGACGGAACGGGCGTGTACAATTCGCAAGGGTCTGGGCTGGTAGGCATGAGTCAACAGTTAATCGATCTAGACAGCGTGTTGCAATTTGTAAAAAACGACCAACGCCTAGCCACCAAATCGTTGTTTTTGTTTGGGCATAGCATGGGTGGGTACGCTTGTGCATCAATATTGGCGTTGCGTGGGGATTTGGTAAACGCATGTGCATGTATTGCTCCGGTCAACGATGCGTCAACGCTCATGATGGACGTAAGCAGACAGTACGTAGGCAACTTGGTTGTGCTGTCCGAAGGTGTTTTGAACGGTTACCAACGCTCAATTTTTGGAGAGTGGCTCAACTACGACGGTGTGGGTGGTATCAATTCGGTAGATATCCCTGTGTTTATTGCTCAAGGGCTACACGACACACTTATTCCGCATGACAGCTTGTCTATTACGGCACACGCCGACAAAATTACTAATCCCAACGTGCAAATATATTACGTAGACGGTTTGCAGGGAGATCACACCAACTTGATGTACTCAATGCCTGCAACGGAGTATCGCTTGCAGGTGCAAAGCCAAATTAAGCAATGCGGTTTGAACACCAAACGCAAAAAGCAGGTTGTTTCATCCGTTGACCACGAACTTTACAGTCAGGTAAACGAGCAACTGTTAGATATGGTTGTCCAAACATATTTGGCTACAATTTAATTTTAGTATTGACACTCCCCCCCAATTATGGTATAATATAGTATCATAACTGTGGGGGATTTTTGTTGCTGTTTTTGTTCAACAAAAGAAAAATCTTCTAATTTATATCTTAATAAAAATATCTTATAATAATATATCAATAATATATGGGAGTGCGATATGTATTGTAACAAATGTGGAAAACCTATTGATTCAAGCGAGCGTTTTTGCCCAGAGTGCAAGCAACAAATGGCTGCAACTGTAGTGTCAACAACGCGATATACACCAGTCGTTCGTGGTCCAAGCAACCGCAAGGGTGTATCTAGTATGCTTTTGGGAATTTTTGCCTTGATTTTGGAAATCGTGGCGCTTTCGTTGACAATTGCAGATATAGCGGGACTAGGCGTATTTATGCTGATTATAGCAACTATACTTACGATAACGTCACTTTCTAATGGCATAAAGGCTATCAAAAACTTTTCATATGCACGTAGTCGCGGTTTGCCAAAGCCTACCGCGGGCTTGGTAATGGGTATCATTGGTATTGACTTGGCTGCAGGTTGTATATTCTTTTCAATTTACGACTGGATTTTTGCTATTGCTTGGATGGTAGGTTGATGCCAAGGAGTTAGCCAATGTATTGTAACAAATGTGGAAAACAACACTCGTCAAACGATATACTTTGTGATGAGTGCAGAGCAAAGCAAAATCAACCTGTGCCAAAGGCGGATAACCGTGCGGGCATAGGCGCATTGTTTTTGAGCGTGTTTGCCGTAATATGTTCGGTGTTGGTGTATGTCAATGCGTCACGTTCGGATGACGACGGCATGCTGATATTTGCAATAGGATCATGTTTGTTTATTTTGGTAGCATTGCTTACTGCCGTGGGTGGTATCAAAGCTTACAAACGCGCCGTTGTAGAAGGTAAGCTTAAACCTGTTGCCAGCTTTGTGACGTCAATAATTGCCCTAACTATGCTAGCTGTTTCGTTTGTGATGATGGTGCTAGCTGTATGTTGTGCGTAAAATTGATACTGGTATTGACTAGTGTTAAAATTTGTGTTAGAATTACTTAACAAAATATATCACAAGGAGACGTATAAATATGTTTTGTAACAAATGCGGAAGATATACCGAAACAGATGACAACTTGTGTCCAGAGTGCCAAGCGCAAGTTCAAACACCGGTTGTTGTTCAGGTAGAAGAACAAGTAGTAGCACCTATCCAGCCAACAAAGGCTAAAAATGGTGCAGGCATAGTTGCTATGATAGTTAGTTTTGTGGGCGCTATTTTGGTAATTGTTGCAGCTGGTTTGCTAGTTGCAGCTGTCGAATTGCTAGCAGAAGGCTACAGCTATATGGATATTGCAGGGCTTGCAACCATTGGCTCGGTTGCTCAATTTGTTTCATTGCCATTTTTGGTTGTAACACTTATATTTGGTATTTTTGCTATCAAAAACTTTGTAAAAGCAAACAAAGCCGGCACAAAAAAGCCACTTCCAGGATTTATAATGGGTCTAATTGGTCTTGGAACTATGACATTGTCGGCAACTTACGTAATTGAAAACTTTAGTACAATGTTGTACTTGTTTGGTTGATTGGGGGATTTACTATGTATTGTATCAAATGCGGAAAACCTACAGAAAGCGGAGTGTTGTGCGCCGACTGTCAGCAAAAGTTGGCAGAGCAAACCGTTTGCACGACAGACAACGTAGACGCGGAAGTTATCCCAGCAGAACAACCAGTAGTAGTTGTGGAAAAGACAATGCGTGTCGTTAGCGAAGCCGACCTAGAAGAAAATCAAAAAAAGGCGTGCAAAAATCAATTATCATCAGCTATCGTTGCGTTTGTTTTCTCTATTTTGGCTTTTGTCCCTATCGTTGGAATACTTTGTGCAATTGCTGCAATGGCCATTGGTGTGCCAACGCTGGTTAAGTACTACATAGCAAAAGGACACAAAAGATTGACCAAGGAGGCAACCATTGCATTGTGCTACTTTGCGTTGATTTTGGCAGATATTGCATACGTTGTCAACGTCTACGTGTACACATACTAACTAATATTTTTCAAAAAATTTGCCGTTCTGACGAACGGCTTTTTTGTTGCAATTTTGTGGAAAAATCCAGTAATTTTTGCAACAAAAAGGTTGCATTTTTGTGTTAATTTTGCTCTTCAAAAATGAAAAGCAAAACAACAAAGTTAGGTTTTGAAAGTTTTTTTGACCACTTTTGCCGTCAACTTTGCGTCACAAAAGATAACAAAAATTGCTTTTTATTGATAAAGTTTTAGGTCAAAAAATGCACAAAAAAAGCAACGTTTTTGCCATTAATTTTGCCACTTTCACGCATTAAAGTGAGCCAAATTTGGTTAAAAAAAACAACAAAAAAGTAGGTTTTTTGTAGTGGCTAAAGGTGGCACTTTCACGGGTTAAAGTGTGCGAAAAACTGTCGAAAAATGTCGAAAATTTTACGTCAAAAAGCATCGTTTTTTGTGTCAAATTGCGATGGACATATTGGTTGCATTTGTGCAACAATTTAGCAGGCAAAAACGTCCCCAACGGCGTGTTTTGGACGGGCATTACAGCCCATTGCGTAGGCGCAACGTATACGAGCGCACGTTGGTTGTCAAAAAAGTGAACAGTGTTCCGAAAAAGTTTTCGATTAAAATTTGCAAAAAAATGACCAAAAAATGCAAAAAAATAGCATATTTTTCATTTTTTTTACAATTTACTTACAGTAATGCCTTGACAATGCGCGTGTGCAAGTGATAAAATTAATAATTATTAAACTTGGATACAACTACGGTTTACTGAGATTAATGAAAAAATAATCTAGGAGGAAGACTCATGACAGTAAGAAAATGGAATTTCACAATGCGTGCTTTGATCGTTGTATTGCTAGTTGCAGTAATTGGCTTTACATTTGCCGCATGCGGACCAAACAATTCCACTCCTGTCAAAGGCGTATATTACTACGACGGCGAAGGAGAAAATTACCAAGTTACGCTAAGCGAAAACTTTGGCTTTACTCTTGAGGCTAACGAAGAAATTCGTTCGGGTGAATATTTTTACGACGGTGAAAATATGACACTTGTATTCAGCAAGGATGAAGAAGCTACAGCTACGCTTAAAGATGGCGTGTTTAAGCTTACTTATAATGGCGCTACATACACAATGTTGCAACGCATCAATTATACAGTAACATTTAACACAGATGGTGGCAGTGCAGTACCAGCAGCAAAGGTACTCAACGGCAAAACTGTTGCTAGACCAGCAGATCCATCTCGCGACAACTCCATGTTCTTGGGTTGGTACGTTGATAGTGCTTTCACAGCACCATTCAGCTTTGATACAGCAATCATCACTCAAGACACAACAGTTTACGCTAGATGGGCAAGCAAAGAAGCTGGCCAAGCAGAGTTTGTTGTAAATTTTGACGCTAACTACGCAGGCGCACCTGCTATTGAAGCGCAACAAACATTTGGCGGCAAAATCATTTCTTTGCCAACACCAGCAGCACGCGAAGGATACGACTTTGCAGGTTGGTGGGCAAGTGATCTACATGATGGCGCTAAATTGTCCTACCAATGCAATGCAGATTACGTTTACACACGTAACGTAACAGTATACGCATTGTGGGTTGCAACAACTGGTGTTAAACAACCTGTTGTTACAGTAGCAAGCAACAACGTATCTTGGACAAGCGTAAGCAATGCAGAATACGTTGTAAGCATCACAGGCCCTCAAGGCTTTACAGCAATCGAAAAGACAGTACAAGCTACAAGCATGACTGTTGACTTTGCCAATGCACCTGCAGGCACATACGAAGTAAGTGTAGCAGCAAAAGTTGGTCAAGAAACATCTGAAGCATCTGTAGTGTACTACGTAAACAAAGGTTTGGCTCAACCTGCAACAATTGCAGTAGTAGAACCAGCTACTTTGGTTTACAGCCAAGTTGCTAACGCAGAAAAATACGTTGTTACAATCGAATGCGGCACAGAAGGTCACGTTCACGAAGTTGACAACGGCTTGGCAACAACATTGAGCTTTGCAAACTGCGATATGGCTGAAGGCGGTATCAAATTTACTGTTACAGCATACGCAAATGGTTACGCTCCATCCGTGGCTACATACGTTTACAACAAAGTATTGCCACAAGTTGAAGGCGTAAACTTTGACGAAGCAACACAAACACTTACATGGAACGCTATCGCTCAAGCAACAAACTACCAAGTAACAGTAACAGTAGGTCAACAAACTTACACATACAACAATGGTACAAGCAACAGCTTCAGCGTAAAGACATTTGCTCCAGGCGAAATCTCTGTAGCTATCGTTCCACAAACCAAGGGTTACAACAGCCCAGAAGCAACTGTTTACAGCTACAACAAGACAGCAATTGCTGCTCCAAGCAACTTTGCAGTAGCTAACAACACACTTTCTTGGGATGCTATCGAAGGTGCAACATACGAAGTTAAGATCGGTTCTGCAGTTTACACAGTAGCAGCAGCAAGCTTTGATTTGACAACAGTAGCAGCTTTGCAAGCAACAAACAGTGTAGTAGTTCGCGCTAAAGTAGGCGAAACTGCATCTCCTTGGTCTGACGCTTTTGCATTTAACTATCAAGCACTTACATCCGTATCCTACTACGCAAACGTAGCAACTTGGGATGCAGTTGTTGGCGCAACAAACTACAAAGTTAAGGTAACAGGCGCAAACGAATTTGAAACAAACGGCAACAACTTTGCCGAAATCACATTTACACAAGCTGGCGCAAACACAATTGCAGTAAGCTTCTACAATGGCAGCACATGGTCTGAATGGGTAGAAACAACTGTTAACGTTTTCGCTGTAGAGTTTGACTCTCGCTCTGGTTCTGCAGTAAACACAGTTTACGTTGCAACAGGCGACACAGTAGAACTTCAACCTGCAACTCGTAACGGTTACGAATTTGACGGTTGGTTCAACGCTCCAGGCGGCGCAGCAGCTGGTGCATACAAATACGAAAGTGGCTTTACATATGACAAGACAACAAGCACAATGTTGTTTGCATCATGGACAGCTATGAAAGTAGCAGTATCTTACAACTTCAAGGGCTTTGAAAACGCAAACGCTGACTTTGGTACAACAACAGTTACATTTGGCGAAAACTACGTTCTTAAAGTTCCAACTGCTCCAAGTACAGCATACACATTTGCAGGCTGGTACGACGATATCACATGTACAAATCCTATCACAGACGCATACGGCAACAGCCTTGCTCCATGGAATCACTACAATGCAGAACGTACAGTTTACGCTAAGTGGTATCAATTGCTTACTTACACAAAACTTAACGATGGCACATACCGTATCAAGAAAGGTCCAGACATCGCAAAAGTGACAGAAGTAACAATCCCAGCGGAAATTGACGGTGTAGCAGTTACTCAAGTAGCAGGTTTCGCATTTGAAAAGTGCTACGACCTACAAGTAATCAACATTCCTGATACAATCAAGTACATCGACTTGCTTGGTAAGGCATTTGATAAGTGTAACTCACTTAAGGCTATCAATATCTACCACGTAGAAGGCAACAACGATATCACATACAAGTCTGAAAACGGCGTATTGATGGTTTACGACAAAAACGAATCTCACAAACTAGAACTTGGCTTTGTTCCAATGACAATGCAAGGTAAGTTTGAAGTTCCTTACGGTGTAGAAGTACTTCCTGCACAAATCTTCGCAAGAAGCTCCATCACCGAAATCACAATTCCATCTACAGTTACAGAAATCCAAGCTAACGCATTCCAAAACTGCTACAGCTTGACAAAAGTAACATTCCTACCTGTACAAGCTGGCGAAGAAGCACACGAATTGTTCATTGCACAAAACGCATTCAAAGGCTGTAAAGTATTGAGCGAAATCACTCTTCCAGCACGTCTTGGTAACATTGACACAACTGACAATGGTGAAATCAATGCATTTACAGGTTGCTCCGCTTTGGAAAACATCTACGTAGAAGCTGGTTGCGCTAACTACAAAAACCCAACTGATAAGTCTGGCGTATTGTTGAGCACAACAGGTACATTGCTATATGTTCCAAACGCAGCTCTAAGCACATTTACAATTCCATCTGGTGTAACAGCTATCGGTCCATATGCATTTGCAAAGGCAGAAGCGGTAGAATACGTTACAATTCCAGCATGGGTAACAACAGTTGGCCAATACGCATTTAGCGGAATGAAGAAGCTAAGCACAGTTACATTCGAAGCATCTACAGTAGCATTTGGCGACGTAACAATTGCGGCACACGCATTTGACGGTTGCAGCTTGCTTACAGAAGTTGTATTTGAAGAAGGCTCTAAGATTGTAGAGTTTGGCAACTATGCATTTGCTGGTTGTAGCAAACTTCCAATTCTTAAGATTCCTGCATCCGTAACAACAGTTGGCGACAAAGTATTTAGTGGTTGCGCAGGTGCTAACTCTGCTGTAATCGAAGATGCTGAAAACGCATTGACGTTTGGTGCTGGCGTATTTGAAAACTGCACAAACTTGCGTGAAGTAAGACTTCCTGCACGTGTAACAGCTATGCCAGAAGGTATGTTCCCAGGTTGTGCAAGCCTACGTAACGTATTTGTAGACGAAAACAACACAGTATTGAAAGATATTGAAGGCGTATTGTTTACAAAAGACGGCAAAAAGTTGTTGTTCTTCTCTCCAGTTCGTGGTGGTGAATATACAGTTCCTGCTGGCGTTGAAGAAATTGGTACATACGTATTCCAAGGCAACACAGCTTTGACAGGTATCACATTTGGCACAGACGTTAAGACTATCGGTGCATACGCATTTGACGGTTGTACAGGTCTTGCTCAAAAGTCAATCACAATTGGTAAAAACGTTACATACATTGGCGACTACGCTTTCCGTAACGCTCAACTTTACAAACTATTCTTCGAAGAAGGTGGCACAGAAGAGCTTGTTATCGGTAAGGGCGCATTCCACAAGGGCGTTTACAACACAACTACAAGCACATCATCTGCTAACTACTTCGTATTGGCATTCCCAGCTCGTCTAAAGGTAATCAGCGACAGTGCATTTGAAACATCTCGTTTCTACACAATGACACTTCCTGAAGGTATCCAACAAATTGGTAACCGTGCATTCTACGACAACCAAACATTCGTTGGTACAGACGTTTCTACAAAGACATTCACTCTTCCTGCTTCTATCACTAAAGTAGGCGACTACGCATTCTACAAAAACAACAAGATTGAATACCTTGTACTTCCAAACACAGTTACAAGCTGGGGCGAATACTGCTTCCAAGACGTAACAGCTCTAAAGGGCTTGACTTTGCCAACGACATGGACTCAAATCCCTATTGGCTTTATGTACTCCTCTTCTAGCTCCGGTGCTAGAAACCTAAAGGTAGATATCACAATTTCTAAGACAGTAGAGTCTATCGGTTACAGAGCTTTCTATCAAATGTTCACATACGCTACTGGTCTTGTATTTGAAGACGGTGGCACAGAAGACCTTGTAATTGGTACAAAGGGTTACCAAAACTCTGCTACCAAGGTTTGGGAAGACCGTGGTTTCTACTCTTCCGAAGCATTCTACAAGATTGGTGCATCCAACTCCAGCTTCAAGACAACAGTCACTCTTCCAGACCGTTTGACAATCATCGGTAACGGCACATTCAACGGCGCAAGCAAAGTTAAAGAGTTTGCTATCAGCGAAACAAGCAGACTTGCTAACATTGGTGACCAAGCGTTCTACAGCTGTGGTGCATTGACAAAAATCTTTATCCCTAAGACAGTAACAAACTTGCCACAAGAACCAGGCTTTGTACAACAACCATCTATCGGTAACAAAGCGTTTGGCACCAGCAAGCTTACATCCATCACGTTCCAAGAAGGTGGCACACTTCCATTGACATTGGCTGATAACGCATTTTCAAGCATGGGTACAATTTCTACATTGCATCTTCCAGGCAGAATGGGCATCACATTGGCAAAAGACGGCAAGACACCAAGCATCATTGGTATGACTGCAACATCCTTCAATAAGAACAACTGGGCAACAATCACAGTAGGCGACGGTACAGAATCCGCTGCAGCATGCTGCTTGAAGGCAAAAGATAACATCATCTACACATCTGACTTCTCCCAAATCATCCTAGCTGCTGCTAAGAGCACTATTACCGAACTTACATTGCCAAAAGAATTGTCTGTAATTCCAAAGGCAGCATTCAAGTCCAACAAGACACTTACAAAGATCGTCTTTGAAGATGGTGGTACAGCTCCATTGACAATTGGCGACGAAGCATTTAGTACATGTAGCAACATTACAGAAGCTGATTTGCCAGAACGTACAGTTAAGATTGGCTCAAAGGCATTCCAAAACTGCACAAGCTTGACAAAAGTACACGTTCCAAAGAGCGTTACAGAAATTGGCTCAGCGGCATTTAATGGTACAACAGCAGCAGGCTTGCCAACGTTTGCTACAAACGATGACGGCACAGTAAACTTCAAGACAATTCAATCAACAACGTTTACAATCCCTGCAGGTACAACCGAATGGACAATTCCAAACGGTGTAGAAACATTGTATCCAAACTTCTTGGCGGGTACTGTAAATGCTATCACAACGCTTTACTTCCCAGACTCTGTACACACAGTTAACTACAACGACACATCTGCTCAAGGCTTTGGCCCAATGACCAAGTTGACAAACATCGTTACAAATGCTACAAACCCTAACTTCAAGTTTATGAATGGTGCTTTGTACACAGCTGACGGTTCAACAATCCTTATGATTGCTAAGGGCGTAATGGGTAGCACAGTAGAGTACACAATTACAGAAGGTACAGATACTATTGCTAAGAATGCATTTGCTACTGCAACATTCAGCAAGGTTACAATCCCTAACACAGTTTCCAAGATCGAGTCTCAAGCGTTCTACAGATCCAGCATTCCAACATTTGACTTCATTGATGGTCAAATCCCATTGGTATTGGAAAACACATTGTTTGGCATGAACACTCAATTGAAGAGTTTGTATCTTCCTGCAAGAACAATCTCTGTCAATGGTACGTTCAGTGATGCTTCAATGCTTACATCTGTAACGTTTGCACCAAACTCCAACTTGCAAACTATTTCCAACATCTTCCAATTCATGTATATTTCTGAACTAACCGTTCCTAAGTCCGTTGTAAGTGTTACACAAACAATCAACGAATTTGTTGAATGTAACAACTTCAGAAAGATCATCTTCGAAGAAGGTAGCCAACTTCAAGAGTGGAACGTATGGGGTGGTTTCATTTCCGGTAAATCCGAAGGCGAACCTATTCCAGTAGAAGTTGTAAACTTCCCATTTGAAACAGTTACAACTTACGGCGACGGCTCTTTGGCAAACACAAACATCACAAAGGTAGCGTTTGCAGAAGGCATCGCAACAATCCCAGCTAACTTGTTTGGCGAAACAAACTTCGTAACAGAAGTTAAACTTCCAAGCACAGCACTTGTAATCAGCGAAGGCGCATTCAAGAATATGCAAATCACCGAAATCGTATTGCCAGAAGGTTTGCTAGAAATTGGTAACAGTGCATTTGAAAACTGTACTGCTCTTACAAGCATCAACTGGCCAGAAAGCTTGCAACGTATCGGCGAAAGAGCATTCTACAACTGCACAGGTTTGACAAGTGTAACAATTGGTAAAAACATCCAAAACATGGGTAGGACAAATGATGGTATTCGTCAAGAAAACCTTGGTATCGACACGAGCGCATTCGAAAACTGTATCAACCTAACAACAGTTACAGTAGAAGAAGGCGGCACAGAAGCTTTGTCTATTGGTAAGTTCGCATTTAAGAACACTCCAAGTTTGACATCCTTCACATTCCCAGATAGACTAGTTGACGGTGAATACGTTTCTTACGCAAGCAACCTTGACGACTACGGTTTCATCCGTGAAGGCGCATTTGAAGGCTCCGGCTTGACAGAAGTTGTTCTTCCATACTCACTAGATTGTACTTACATTGGTAAAGCTGCATTCAACAACTGCGACAGCTTGCTATCTGTAACTCTTGGTTACGGTGTACAAACTATCAGCGAAAATGCATTTGCTAACTGCGACAAGTTGGAATACGCATATCTTCCAGCATCCGTAGTAACGTTTAACAACGCATTCTTCAACAGCAACAAGGTTGCTCTTGATATCGACCCTGATATCCTTGACTACACATACATTGACGGTGTATGGTACAACGTTGCTGAAACAGAAGTTATCTACGTAACAAAGGCTGTTGCTGGTCAAGTTGTTATCCCAAGCACAGTTAAGTCTATTGCTCCAGGCGCATTCAAGGGCATTACTGCTATCACAGGCGTTACATTGAGCAAGGCAATGACTGAAATTGCTGAATCTACATTTGAAGGCACAGGTATCACAAGCGTTGTTATCCCTGCAAACATCAAGGCTATCGGCGCAAGCGCATTCAAGAACTGTGCATCTTTGCAATCCGTAACGTTTGAAGCTGGTCAAACAACATATTTGACAATCGGCGCAAGCGCATTTGAAGGCACAAACCTAACAAAGGTTACAATCCCAGCAGGTGTTACATCTATTGGTGACCGTGCATTCTACGGCGCAAACGTTGCAGAATTGACATTTGTTGCAACAGGCTACACCGAAGACTTCCCAATGATGGGTCTATCCATTGGTGAATACGCATTTGCTAACAACACAACTTTGGCATCTGTAACGTTCCCACAAAGACTTGTTGACGCAAATCAAAGCAAAAAGCAATTTGCTATCGGTGCTCACGCATTTGATGGTTGTACAGCTTTGGCAACAGTAAACTTCTGGACTAACGAAATTGGCATGCCAGCTATCTGGGATACATACACAGCAACTCTTGGTGAAGGTGCATTTGCTAACACAGCGTTGACACAACTTGTTGTTCCATACGCAATGAGCTTCTACAGTCCAGCACAAAATAGTTGCTACGGTATCAAGTACTTCAACGGTGCATTCTCTTCTTACCAACTTGCTAACCCAGTAAGTGAAGGCGTTGCTATCGTTACAATTTCTGGTCCAAACTCAACATCCGTTGCAGCTGGCACAGCAAAAGAAAGCATCAACCTATACGGTTGCGCTATCTACTACTGGATTCCAGGTAATGCAGAAAACTCTGCAACTATCAACGTAACAGCTGATATGCTTGGTGACATTGATACCTTCAATGACACAGCAGAAGACAAGAAGGTTGTTGTTACTGGTACTTACGAAGGCTACACATTTGCATTTACACTAACAGTTAAGCCTCACACATG